>JAEEML010000030.1 GCA_016283195.1 Deltaproteobacteria bacterium
CACCAAAGGCCATTACCATTACATAAGCGCCGAAGCAGCCGGCAAATGGCTGGGTTCGGAACTCGATTTCCAGCGCATCAATGTCAACTTTACCTATTACCACCCAATTTACTGGCAACAGCTGGTGCTCAAAGTAAATGCCCGCCTGGGTTATATCCATAGCTTTGACCCCCATGGCGTGCCGCTGGCCGAGCGCTACTTCCCCGGCGGCATTTATACTCTGCGCGGCTTTGAATACCGCACTTTGGGCCCGCAGGTGAATATTCCCACCGACGGCACCAACCCGCTCTCCGCCGGTTCGGCCTTTCCCATCGGTGGCAATAAGCAATTTATCTTCAATCTGGAACTGGAATTTCCTCTTTTCCCGGCCGTGGGCTTAAAAGGTGTAGTCTTTGCCGATGCCGGTAACGCCTGGGGCGAAAACGAAAACTATTTTTATGTAGGCCGCGATAAAGATTTAATTCCCGATGCTTATGTGCTGGGCAGCAATAAGCGCATTAAGCCGCCGCTCGGTCTCTTTTACTCTTTTGGTTTCGGTATTCGCTGGATGAGTCCCATGGGACTACTCCGCTTTGAATGGGGTATTCCAATCACCAAGGTGCACCCGGAGGCCAAAGCTATTCAATTTGAATTTACCATTGGCTCGTATTAGCCACTTGCATTTTTCTCGCGGTTTATATATAAGTTGTGCCCTGTTGTGGAGGCTCAAATGAGTAATCAAAAAGTCCTTGTTCCTGTTGATTTTACCCCGGAGAGTGATATCGCTCTGGATATGGCTCTCTCCTACTGTTATGCCGTAAAAGCCGACCTTTACGTCTTTCACGTCATAGAGAATCCGCCAAAATCTTTTCTCGATATTGACAAGCTCAATGCCGAGCTCCTGGAAAAAATGAAATCCTTGGTAGTGAGCGCAGTTGACAGAGCAGCTAAAGACGGTCGCTCTCATGTGGTGGAAGATGTCTATCGACGCATTGACACCGGAAAAGCCTGGCACTCCATTTTGAGCATGGCCGGCAATTTAAATGCCGATATGATCGTCATGGGCCACCATCCCAAAGGCTCAACCTGGAAAAAAGTTTTGGAAAAGGCTCCATGCACCGTTGTTCTGGCCCGCGAAAAAGATATTGATTTCGTGCTAAAATAATAACAATTTTGAGGTATTAGCCATGAGTGACACTGAAATTGCCCAAGAGGGTAAAAAAGAACTTGTTCCCTATTGTGAATTTATTCGCGCTGTCTCATACGAGAAGTTTTTGGAGATTTACACCTTAGCTCCGCGCAAATCCCGGGCTATTATTGCTAAACGCGTTGGTGTAAAAAAGAAAACCAAAGGCTTTATCTCCGGCATGAAGGATAGAAACGACAAATTAGTGCACGATATCTATGATTCCATGCTGGAACATAACGACCACCAATTGGCCGAACAGCTGATTCGCAACTTTCTTTATAATAAGCGCCCCATGCTGAAAGTGGCCCTCGATTATATGCATATTCCCAATGATGACGGCCTCACCGAGGGCGAGCTCGATGCTTTTGAAAAGCTCTCCGCTGAGGAAGCTGCCAAATTGCAAGCCACTTTAAAGGCCGATTTCCCGGCCGAAGATGTTTATCTCTATTTGCGTTTCCTTAATGTCCCGCATATCGACGCCATCTAATTACACAAAATTAATTGGCGAGACTTATCCAAAAATTAAGTAGCTAGCACGCTTGCATTGTTTTAATTGACTCATAAAATTTTCATAATAGAATATAACTGTTAGGCTGCTATTATTGCACCTAACTAAGCCATCTTGCTCATAAGGAGACGGGAAAATGCGCAAATTCATTATGGCAGCTTTTGTTCTACTTTTAACAAGTTCGGCCTATGGGGCAGTACCACTTTCTTTTACCCACCACGGTGTGCTTAAAGAAAATGGCGACCCGGTAAATGGTCAGCATACTATAAAAGCCGTTATTTACAACGAAGTTGGGACAGTAGTTGGCCAAAATGAAGAGCAGAAGGATATAACTTCCGGCCTTTATACTTTGGTTATTCCCAATATTGATGCCGCCTTGGTCACAAAAGCCAACAAGCTTGAACTCGCCATCAGCGTAGATGGTGAAGCACTCTCACCACGCCTACCCATAAATAGCGTCCCCTATGCCATAGCTACCGAACATGCCGAAACAGCAAGTCGTGTCTATTTGACTGGTTCATATAATTATAAAAAAGTTGGAGCACCCCTGGAAGCAGCGCCGGATGATGCCAATGCTTGTTCCTGCGACACTAATGAAGAGACGGCTGATTGTCCGACCCAGGGATTTGACGTTTCTGTTAATGAGGGTGATCAATGTTATGATAAATTTGGAATTTATTACATTATTTTTGAACTGAGTAATGCTATGGCCACCAATGCCATCGCTCTTGACAATGGCAAATTAGGCCTTGGCACTAGCAGCCCAGTCGCCCCCTTGGATATTCTCAATAATAGCGGCGCTGATAATTATGAAGCCATTATTGCCGACACTGTGCCAGAAGTGCTTTTTGAAGATTTAGATGGCGATAATGTTTCTATCAGTGTAGATGATGGTACTTTAAAAATAAATGGCAATATTGAGTCGGCAAACTTCAAAACAAATCAAGTAAATGCCACTAGTATAGGTCCAGATTTACTCAATGTTCTTTACCCCATCGGCGCCATTTATATCAGCACTACAGCCACCAATCCAGGAACCACTCTTGGCGGCACCTGGGAAGCTTTTGGCAAAGGGAAAACACTAGTGGGCGTAGATAACAACGATGATGATTTTGCTACCGTGGAAAAGACCGGCGGCGAAAAAACACACACTTTGAGCACCAATGAAATGCCAAGTCATGATCACTCATTTACTGGTACTGAGGGCACGGTTAACGTATCCGGCGGTGATCACAGGCACCAAGTAGTTGATGATAACAAGACTAAAATGGAGAAAGTACCTAGTGCTGATGGAGGAAACGGTGGAAACTGGTCTGGCGATGGAACCGGTTGGGGCCAGTGGAGTTATAGTAGATATTCCGGGGAATTATCAATGTCCGGCAAATTTACCCCCAGCGGCTCTATAGGTTCAACTGGCGAGGGTGCAGCTCATAATAATCTCCAGCCTTACATCACCGTCTACATGTGGAAACGCACTAAATAAGCTTTCTTTCATCTTTTCATAAGCCCCAAAAACCTGCTATACTGCGCCGCCGGGAGGAAGCCATGACTACACACCGTTATCCTCTGGGAATTCAAACATTTGCCAAACTACGGCAGCAAGGCTTTGTCTATGTAGATAAAACAGCCTACATATATCAATTGACTCATGGTGATTCTATTTATCACTTTCTCTCCCGCCCGCGTCGCTTCGGCAAAAGCCTTTTAATTTCCACACTTGAGGCTTATTTTAAAGGGCAAAACGAGCTTTTTGCCGGCCTAGCCATTGCCGAACTGGAAAAGGATTGGCAAAAATACCCAGTTTTGCATATGGATTTAACCGGCGTGAATTACCACGAGCCAGAAAATCTGCAAAAAACGCTAAATAGCACGCTCTGTCAATGGGAAAAAATTTATGATGCTGATCCGCAAGATGAAACACTAGGCGACCGTTTTATGGGCGTCATTAGGCGGGCCTGTGAAAAGACTGGGCACCAGGTTGTATTGCTGGTCGATGAATACGAAAAGCCCATTTTAGACACTTTGAATGATGAGCCCTTGCAAGAGCGCCACCGCCAGACCCTTAACGGCTTTTACGGCGGCATAAAAAAAAGCGACCCCTATCTTAAATTTGTGCTCATGACCGGGGTGACCAAAATCGGGAAATTAAGCGTCTTTAGTGCTTTAAACAATATCACCGATATTTCCATGCTGCCGGAATATGCCGCTATTTGCGGCATAACCGAGCCGGAGCTGGAAAGTGTTTTTCATGCTGATATTCAGGCCATGGCTGATGAGAATCAAGCCACATATGATGAGATGAAGGCGCTTTTAAAGCGCGAATACAATGGTTACCATTTTTCCCGCAAAATGGAGAGCAGCGTTTATAATCCTTACAGTATGCTAAATGCTCTAGCTCATAAAGAAATCCGCCATTATTGGTATGAAACCGGCACGCCCACTTTCTTAGTGGAACTTATAAAAAAATATCGCCCAAATTTGGGCCAGCTGGAAAATGTAACGATAGATGCCGATGCCCTTTCTATGGTTAATTCTTTTGCCAGTAATCCTTTGCCCATTCTCTACCAGAGCGGCTATTTGACCATCAGCGGCTATGATCCGGAATTTTCCGTATATACGCTTAATTACCCTAATAATGAGGTAAAAAAAGGCTTTTTAAAAGGACTTTTGCCACTGGTACTTGGCGAAGAGCGCTCTAGCGAGTTTAGTGTTTCCCATTTTGTGCGTGCCGTGCGCCAAGGTGATACCGACGCTTTTTTTGAGCGCATTGCCGCTTTGCTTGCTGCTGTGCCTTATGAGGTAAAGCTCAATTATGAAGTGCATTTTCAAAATTTTCTCTATTTACTTTTTAAACTGATGGGCTTTTACACCGAGGTGGAATACCACACAGCCAAAGGGCGGGTTGATTTAGTGCTTAAAACCGATAAATACATTTATATTATGGAATTTAAGCGCGATAGCAGCGCCGAGGCAGCTTTAAAGCAAATAAAAGATAAAGATTACGCTGCGCCATTTAAAGAGGACGGGCGGCAAATTATCCTGGTTGGTGCCAATTTTGCTTCCGATATGAGCGGGCTAGCGGGCGTGCTGGTGGAATAAATTGCTTAACTTGCCGCTTAAAACTGTGGTTTTGTACCAATAATGCCAAATGCGGATACTGCTTTCCGCTATTAGCGATAGGAATTTAACAATATGCTTAGTTTAAAATGTGACAACTGCGGCGCGGAGATGAGCGTAAGCTCCGCCGGCGACCTCCTCTGTCCCTATTGCGGCACCAAAAGTTCCTTTAGCGATGCTGAGTTACTGGAATATAAAGCCTTTCGCCGCCGGCTCTTGGAATATTTGGCAGCCGTCAGCGATAACAAGCAAAGTTCCGCCGATGATGAAGCCATCTGGTCTATGGCCGAAGCTGTTTCTTTCCCCACTAACAATGGCCCGGTTATTACGGTAAATCACCTTTTTAAAGCCACTATTGACGATGTGGAAATGTATATGGCCCGGCGCAATATCGTCACTATTTTTGACCGGGGGGCCGCACCCAAACGCGACACAACTGTGCAAAACATCCAAAAGATCACTTTCCCCCGCGCCGATTCGCGCCATCTGGAGCAGTGCGTACCGCAAATCGCCGGCTCTTATGAACTAACAGATGGCCGGCAAATGCTCATTTTTAGTAAAAACGAGTCATTTTACCCGCTGGCACTTTTTGGCAACCTCCCTTATGAACACACTGCCTGGGTGGTTTCACGCATGGAAAATATCGCCTGTCTTTTAGAATATAATGACTTGGTGCATAACGGCTTTTCACCGGATACACTCTTTATAAATCCCAAGACTCACGAGGCGGCACTTTTAGGCGCTTGGTGGCTGGCTGAGCCAATGAACGCCGCCAACAGCACCAAAGACTTACTAGGCTTACGCCAGGTGGCTAAAGATCTTTTAAAACCGACTTATGCCGATATTCCCCCGATGTTTAAAAAGTTTTTGGAAGAAAAGCCGGCGGATGATGCCTTCGCCGATTTTAGCAAATGGGATTATGTAATAGAAAATGGCCTGGGCGGCCGCAAATTCCATAAATTGGAGCTAGGTGTCAGAGGGTAAAGTCGCTACTTTGTCCAATATTTCATTAGCCAGAGAGTCAACTATCTCATTGCCTTCCACACCGGCATGGCCCGGCACCCAATGAAAGCGCGCTTTGGGCCAGTTTTTGAGCAGCATTTTAATATCATTCACCAGTTCGCTGTTGGCTTTAGCCTGCCAGGAACTGGTAAAGAGGCCGTGCACATATTTAGAATCGGTTAAAATGGCTATATTCTGCCCGCGGGGAATTTGCTCGGCTTTAAGATGCAAAAGAGCCATTTTAACTGCTGTAAGTTCCGCAAAGTTATTGGTATTTTCGCCCAGGAAGCGGCCATCCTTTATGCTCTTTTTATCCATATCGGCCGGCCATTTGATCATAAAAGCCGCGGCGGCCGCCCCGGGGTTACCCCGGGAAGCGCCATCGGTAAAGCAAATAACGGTATCGTCCGGCAAAAGCGAGAGCAGGTTTTTGGCATGGAGCGCCGCTTTTTCGGCCTGGCTGCCACTTCTTTGGCCCGCTTTGCCAAAAGAGGCGGGAGCGCTGCCTCCTGGCAAATCCTCGCTCTCTTCCGGCAACGCTCCGGAAAGCTCACTGATATTGACGGCCGCCGCCTGGTATATCTTGGCCCCGGCCGCAAGTTGGTAACGAATGGGCACTCTTCCGCGTTCGGTCAAAAGCTGGCCGTTTTCATCACAAAGGGCCCAAACTTTTCCCTCTTTAAATTTTACTTTTATCCACATGGGCTTCTCTATTTTGTAGTGCATACACTACTCATTAGGTATATAATGCGCCTGGTCTTGCCCCTTAGCAAGGGGGCGCTATATCTTTATTTAAAAGGAAAGCATATGAAAAGAAATTATTTCCTTCCCTCCCTAGTTACTTTGGCTCTTCTTTTAATCTTTAGCGAAAATGCCATAGCCAAAAAGTCTGGCTTCACCAGGCAGGATAATGTCACTTATTACCTGGGTATCCCCTTTGCCAAGCCGCCGGTTGGCGAATTGCGTTTTAAAGCGCCCGTTCCTATCGACGACGGAAAACCTCTTGATCGCCTGCCACCTAATCCTATGCAAGATACTTGGCTCGATTTGGAAATGAGCGAAGATTGTCTCTATTTAAATATTTTTGCTCCGAAAGATCAGCCAAAAGACAAACCGCTCCCGGTGGTAGTCTGGGTCTATGGCGGCAGTTATACCACCGGCGGTATCGGCGAAAAAGCGGCGATGGGTTTTACTTACGACATGGGTGATTACGCCGTGGACACCAATTCAATTGTTGTTGCCGTTAATTACCGAGTCAATGCCTTCGGTTTTGCCGATTTTACCGCCTTTGGCCCGGAGTTTGAAAGCAACCTCGGCTTGAAAGATATTGTAGCCGCTCTGGGCTGGGTAAAGCGTAACATCGCTAAATATAACGGCGATCCGCAAAATGTCACTTTACAGGGCCAGTCGGCCGGCGCCGCTCTCATTGCCGCCCTTATGAATGTTGAGGAAGCTAAAGATCTTTTCCAAAGAGTTATTTTGGAAAGCCCCTGCCTGGAATCTTTTTATGACCGTGAAGAAGCCAAAGAATTTGCCGCCGAATATATTAAGCGCACCGGCGGTCATGCGGCCGATCTCCCTAAAATGGCCGCAGAAGATCTTATAAAACCCATCAAGGAGATGGATAAATATGTGCGCTCCAAAAAGATGGGCACCTGCTCCTTTAACCCGGTGGTTGACGGCACCTTTTTAAAAGAGTTCCCCAGCAAAAAAATTCTTTACCCTAAGCCGGTTATCTTGGGCACTAATAAAAATGAGTCTATTATTTTTGCTAAGTTTGCTAAATTAAAAGATTTTGGCAAGGCCGAGCACACTTTACCATACACTGATCCGGAGATTAGGTCGCGCATTTTTGCCCAATACAGCAAGCGCTACCCCACCAAAAAATCCGTTGGCAACCTTTTGACCGATACTATGTACACTGTGCCCAAATACCGCTATGCCGCCCTGCTGACTGAGCACGATCTGGCGTATCTCTACCGCTTTGATTTTTATTCCGGCATGTTCCGCACCGCCGGCATTAAGGCCAGCCACATGATAGAAATGTTCCCGCTTTTCAACAAAGGGCTTAAATATTTTGGTGTAAAGCGCAAAAAAGCTTTCCGCATCGGCGCTAACATGCGCGAGCAATTCGGTGCTTTTATTCACGGCGAGCCCATGCCCTGCGGAGAAAGTTATTGGAAACCCTATGACCAACTGGACAAAAATGTTCTGGTTATCAAAGATGATACCTGCAACCAAGAAAGAAATCCCGACCAGGCGGTTATCGAACGTTTTAAACCGGTAGATCATATTTTATTAAAATAACCCTCCTTCAGCTTAGCAATATTAATCTTTTTTGCCAGACAATATTATTCCTTTATTTTTTTGAGCAAAAAAGCTACAACACATTAGTATTAAGCGGCATCAGTCTAATAGATGTCGATGGAGGTTCATCATGACAAAGTCACCAAAAATCGCTTTACTTGCCTCTTGTGCCTTGTTTTTAGCTGTGGCAACACCGGCCATGGCCGCCGAGGATCTCACCTCCCCCGAGGGCTTTTGGAAAACCATACCCGATAACAAAGGCGACCCAGGCATTGTCAAAGTCACCTTAAAGGATGGCAAACTAACTGCTCAGGTGGTGAAAGTTTTGTCGGAGGCTCATCCCAATCCGCGCTGTGTTAAGTGCGAAGGAGCCTTAAAAGATGCGCCGGTCGTGGGCATTAAACTGGTGGAAAATCTGTCGCCGATTGAAAAAGATGTCTGGGGCGACGGCCAGGTTTTAGACCCTGATTCCGGCAAATTCTACAAGGTTAAAATTTCTCTTATCGACGGCGGCAAACGCATTAAACTGCGCGGTTACATCGGCGCTCCGGCTTTTGGCCGCACCCAGTACTGGGAACGCACCACCGCACCGTAAGCTTCACTAGCGCCATTTTTTTATGCATCACAATATTTTCTTAATTTTCTAAAAGAAATTGTTTACTTACCGGCTTAAGCCAAGTTACTATATGCTCAAAAAGATACGCTTTATGCACTTTTACTCAGGTTTTTCAATACAACGCACGGCCATGTGATATTCCTTTTTATAGTAGTCCACAGAAGCATAACTTAAACCCAAGAACATATCATAAGCGTGAGTTTCATCATATTCTGGCCCAGCCCAGAAGTAGGCACGTTCGCCTGAACCCCACGGGGTTCCATCAGCAGATGCACGGCCAGCGGGTAACGCTGCAAAAGAATAGGTATCAAGCGCCATGTTCGAGTAATTATCATTCCAGTCATTCCAAGTGGTAGATTTGGCAATAAGAGCATAAAATGCCGGATTTTCTTTATCGTGATTTGTACCGGCATATTCCAGCAAATTGCTAAAATCCCACACAGTCGGCAAGCGCCAACCACTGGGACAAATACTTTTGGCAGCCTCCCAATTGTAAAGCAGGCCATAATAAGCCATTATACCGTAACTATCCCGCACCTGAGTAGCGCTACCCTCCGTGGGAGCTTTGGCATAATTCTCAGCAAACCATTTTTGGCAACCTATTGTTGTTGTTTTATATTCTCTGTTATTGTCACTGCTATCGATAAAGGTACCTGTTATTCCATCTTGTAATTCACACTTTTGGTCACAATTTTCGCCGGTAAAACCTATCCAGCAAAAATCACATTTGCCATCTCCATCATTGCCATCCCGGCAAACACCGTTCACACAATTGCATGGTTTACAATAAGTGCCATAAAGCCCAGAACCTTGGAGACACACTTGGGGCACGTCAATATCGGTATCGGCGTCTGTTTTGCCATCGGTATCAGCATCCGTTTTACCATCAGTATCGGCGTCTGTTTTGCCATCGGGATCGGCATCCGTTTTGCCATCGGGATCATTATCTGTTTCGTCATCAACCAGCTTTTGTTCATTATTGTTTTGTTCTTTATCAGCCGGTGGATTATCCACGCAAGATACGGTCAAAAACAGTGAAAGCCCCATAAAAAGTGTCAAACATTTAAACTTATTCATTTAAAACTCTTCTTATTCGCCACAAAAGGCTAAGAATATAATTTTACTACTATATTTAAAAAACAGCTTAGGCCATTTAATAAAAATCTCACTGGGTTAAGGGAACTAGCAGCGCAGATAAAAATTCTCGCACATTCCACGAAAATCTTTTAATTCCAAATCAATACCAGCTTTAGGCAAGAAGACGTGGCCGCTAAAGAGGCCAAATGGCCCACGGTAGCGGTTGGCAATCAAAATGGCATTTATATCCACTTTGCGCACCACTTCCGGCGTAAAAGTAAGATTAACCTCCCCCGCTTCTCCGCTACCGGCAATGTGCCAGGGCTTTAAAATATCCTTTTGGTTAAAAGCAAAAGTAACGGGCGGCAAGGAGTGTAGCGCCCCATCCAGCCAGAGGCAGTTTTCATTATATGTGGCCTGATCCTGCACCTGGTTATTGGTGAGATTAAAGCCTAAAAGCCGGCCCTCTTCCACTTTGCCGGCGGTTGCCCAGTGCCATTTCATGCGGTAGGGATAATAGCCTTTATGGATATCGGCTAGCGCATAGCTGCTCTCTGCGGCAAAGGGTATTTCGGCGCCATCCAGAGTCATAGAACCGGCTAGGGGGCAAATATTCTTGTGCGAATACATAGCTCTCTTCCCTATAAGCGGCAGGCAAACTTCCATCGGCGCATGGCGGCTGGCGGCATCAAAAATAGTAAAATCACCACTAACCGCCGGCAGCCCCTTTTGCGCGGAAATATTAAAAGATATATGGTGCTTATTTTCTGATAGCTTGTTTTCAAAAGCTACTGCAAAACCTTGGCTCTTATAGCCAAAAGAGCTGTCACTAAGATCGGCCGGCACTTTAAAGGCCCAGGGCGGAGTCATGCGCTCATAAAAATAGATGGCCTTACTCCTTACATCCTGAATACACACCTGGGCGAGGGCCAAGGCCTTGGCGTTAAAGAGGGCCAGGCTAAGATAATAATCAGAACTCACCAGGGCAAAATGCTGCCACTCTTTGAGGCGGAAGTTCTTCCAAAAACGCGGTGCACCAAGAGCGACATCAAGCGGATTTATAAGAGAAAAAGGCGAACTAAAGCGGCCCAGATTAAACTTTCCGCCACTCACCAGCTCCTTAGGAGCCGCAGGAACATCAGCAAAAACAGTCTGCATTTTTAAACCCAATTAAAAAGCGCCGCTAAGGCCGATAGCCCCGCCGTGAATCGCTCTGTCTTCACCAAAAAGAGGCGCCAGCGTAGGTGCGAGGCTTACTTTTTTGGAACGATTCTTGCCCTTTTCCAAAACTTCCTTTTTAATTTTCAGCGCTTTGATACCAAACATCACTAAAGAGGCGCAGGCAGTAAACATACCAATGTAATAACCAACATGCCAGCAAATGAGATTGCCACCCATAATAGCCCCCAAATAGACGCCAAACCCGGCAAAAGAGAGGCCGGCAAAAGTCCAGCCCAGAATAGAGAGAGCTCCACCCTGGACACCGGCTTTTTTACCGAGAGCGGTGGAAAAAGCTCCCATTAAACCGGCAGAAGCCATAAAGGTTGGCAACATATAAACAGCCAGATTATCACCGGCCTGCCCCATTGCCCAGCCGGGCAGAGTGAGGGCAAAATTGAGGCCACCCAATACAAAGCTGGAGATAGCCAGAGCCTCGGCTTTTTTTACCACTTCAACCGTGGATCTGTCACCGGAGCGCCCGCCGGTAGCACCGCCGTCTTCAGCTGCCCGGGCCGCGGAAGAGCCGAAAGCAATTAAAGCTACCAGAGAGAGAGTCAAGAGGTGTTGTTTCATAATATACTCCTTTTACCGTCACTTTTTCTAAAGCAACATATTTGTTTTTTCTTATATAACAAGAAGAAAATCAAAGCAAGGTAGCGGCCAGTTCGGCTAGGCCGGAGCGTTCGCCTTTGGTCAGAGTGACATGGCCGGCCACGCTTTCTTTTTCAAAGCGCTTCACAAGGTGCACCAGACCGTTGTTGCTGGAATCAATATAAGGATTATCGATTTGGTAAGGATCGCCTGTCAGCACAATCTTGGTATTTTCGCCGGCGCGGGTGATAATGGTCTTCACCTCATGGGGAGTAAGGTTCTGTGCTTCATCGATAATCATATATTGCTTAGGAATAGAGCGGCCGCGAATATAGGTAAGAGGCTCGATTTCCAAAATACCTTCATCAAATAAGTAATCAATATAACTTACTTTTTTGCCGCCTTTGGTGTCGTTTTTGTAATTTTCGTCGCCGGAGCGGTCAATAGAGGCCAAAAATTCCACATTGTCATAAATAGGCTGCATCCATGGACCCAGCTTTTCGCCCATATCACCGGGCAAATAGCCGATATCGCGCCCCATGGGGATAACCGGCCGGGAGATCAAAAGACGGCTATAGCGCCGCTCTTCGGCCACCATTTGCAAGCCGGCAGCCACAGCAATAAGTGTTTTACCGGTGCCGGCCTTGCCCACCAAAGAGACCAGCGGCACCCGCTCGTCCATAAGGAGCTCCAGAGCAAAGCTCTGCTCTTTATTGCGCGGCCTAATCCCCCACACCGAGCCTTTGAGCTTTTTAAGCGCATCGATGCGCCCGTTATAAACACGCCCAAGTGCAGTATTGGCGCTATTCTCATCGGAGTGTAAGACCACAAATTCATTGGGATTAAGCCCTTTGGCTACTTCGCCGTCCAAATAGCCATCCTGATAAAAACGGGCTATTTGCTCTGCCGGCACGGTAACATCGGCCACACCGCTATAGAGCTCGGAAATATCCTGGCGCTCGGTATCGTAATCCATCACCGCCAGGCCCATCACATGAGCTCTAACGCGAAGATTTACATCTTTGGTGACAAAATAGGTCTCGCGGCCCAGCATTTTGTTCTCTTCCAGCACCATAAGGCCGGTGGAGAGAATGTTGTTATCCGGCGAGTTGTCGGTAATAAATTCCTGCGGCAGACCGCGCTTACTAAAGCGAATACGAATAGATCCGCCGCTTTCGGTTTTTACCCCCTGAGAAAGGTCTCCTTTGGCGCCCAGCCTGTCCAGCACCCGCACCACTTCGCGGGCATTGCGTCCTCTGGCTCCCATGTCTTTTTTGAAGTGGTCAACCTCCTCAATGACGTAGATGGGCAAAACCACCTCATTGTCGCCAAAAGCGAAAAGACTGCCGGCATCATGGAGCAAAACGTTGGTATCCAGGACAAAACTTTTCATGTTCACCTCTTGTGCAATTAAGCACGTTAAAGAACCACTCACCGCAAAAGTAAAACATTTTTTGGAGAACTACAACAGCCTAGCTTGATACAAATGGCAACAAATGCAAAAATTTTGCCTTTAGTAAAAGGGCAAAATAGTGTAAATGGGTTATGTTGTCGGTAAAGTGCCGACGGCAGCCCGTTGTGTTTGCTGTAAAATGACGAGGAAAAGCTTATGACAAAAACATTCCAGCACTGGCCACGCCGTTTGGGAATCGGTATTCCCTTGGCTCTGGCTCTAACTATTTTGGCACCTAAAACCGCCTCTGCCCAGGACAAAGTTATCCTCTTTCCGCTGGCGCCCATTGGCGAAGGTGTCGATGAATCACTCATCAACGATATTACCAACAGCCTCTTTGGCGAAATAGATACGCGTAAATCCTTTACCATGGTAGAGGGCAAAGAAATTGTAGCGGAAACCAAAGAAGAACCGGTAGCGGCCCCGGCTCCGCAGCCAGAGGAAGAGCCCGAAGCTCCGGCTGCTTCTCCTGACGGTTATTTACAAGCCATTCAGCTCTTATCGCAGGGCGAGGCTTCAACTCAGCGCAATCGTTGGGAAGCCGCCAGCACAACACTGGAAGAGGCGGTTAAATTATTTGAGAATAATTTAGCTTTTTTGGAAGATAACAGCAAATTGGAAGGTGCTTACCTCACCCTCTCTGTCTCCTACTTCCGCCGCGGTAAAGAGCGCGAAGGCCGGGAAAATATGCGCAAAGTCCTGGTGATGTCTCCGGATTTAACCCTAGATGCCCGCAAATATCCGCCGCTTTTCCGCTCTATTGCCGATGAAATTCGCCAAGAAGTTAAATCCGCAGGCAAAGGCACAATAAAAGTCACCGGGAAAGCCAGCGGTGCCAAAGTCTTTTTAGATGGCAAAGAGGTTGGCTCTATTCCAACGGAAATTAAAGATGTTACAGCCGGCGCCCATGTCCTCCGCGCAGTAAGCGGCAATAACAGCTGGGGTGAGCTCATAAGCGCTAAAAGCGGCGCGGTAACAACTAAAGATGTGCCCCTAAACGCTCCGGCCCAAAAGAAGCAGGAAACAGCAGTAGTCGCCGCCGCGCCCAAAGCCCAAGGACCTTTTATTGTTAAAGCTATTAACAGCAATAATTTCAGCGATGAAGCACGCGCGGCAGCTATCGAATCGGCTGCTGCCGCCGAGGGAGCTTTTGTCTTAGTCGGCGGTGTTGCCGCCAAAGACGGCGGTCTCGTAGTACCGATCTTTATTTGTGAAATTAAAAGCAAAAAATGCGACCGCCTCATGCAAGCAGTCTTAGACAATGATTTAAACGCTCTTGATACCGAGGCCCCGCGCTTTGCCGACACTCTGGCCAAAAAAGTTCAAAGCATGAATGGCGATATTACGGCGCCGGTTCCCTTTATCAGCGATAAGCCAGATGAAATAGCTCCGGTAGTCGCTCCGGTCGTGGTGCCGGTAGAAACACCGCCGGCAGAAGAAACACCGCCGCCCGCAGAGCCGGAACCAGAACCAGTGCCAGCCCCGGAACCGCCGGCACCGACTCCGGAAGAAGTAGTACCGCCGGCACCTATTATCGAGCCTCCGGTTGAAGTTATGGCTCCGGTAAACGATGACGTCCTGGCCCAAACTCCGGCGGACAACACCAAAGAAGATAAGGTTAAAAAGCCCTTCTATAAAACTTGGTGGTTTTGGACAATTACCGGGGTAGTAGTGGCCGGAGCAGTCACCGGAGCTACTGTAGGCGCTATTGAAGGCAACAAAAAGACCACTCAAATTCGCTTGGTCTGGTGAGGCAAAAAATGAAAAACAGTTTAAAATACAACAAATTACTCTTATTACCTCTCCTACTTGGTGCTGCCTCATGCAATGGCCGCGATATGTTGGTTGATGTTCTCATCAATAACCCATGCAACCAAACTATTCTGGCCGATGCCGATACCATCCGCTTTACCGTAGAATCCGATTCTTTTAATAAACCGCAAGTTAGCACTTTTACCACCTCCGGCCAAGGCGGCAACGGCAATCTTAATTTCAACCTGCTCTTGCCGGATGCCAAAGTAACCGTGAGTGTTTTGGATAAAAATCAGCAACTCACTGCTGTCACCACCTTTGGCCCCATGGATTTAAGCGGCGATAAGAAGCATACGCACTTAATCTTAAATGTAGCGCCCGGAAAAGTATCCGAATTTAATCAAACAACTCCCCAAGAGGGCACTTGCGGCGAAATGAGTTACGGACGCATCGGCCACACTGCCACCACATTGCCCAATGGGCAGGTACTCATCATCGGCGGCGAGCAGATAAATTCCGCCTCCTCTTCTACTCCAATCAAACAAACCGAGTTTTACGATCCGGCCACTTCCAAGTTCACCGAAGGGCCGGAATTGCCGGGCGGTGCCCGCAAATATCACACAGCCACTCTTTTACCTGACGGGCGCGTACTAATAGCCGGCGGTATCGGCCAGTTTACTTCCGGCAATACTACTGTGGACACCACCCTAAATACCGTTTTTGTTTACGACCCCGAAAGCGGCGCTTTTTCCTGGCCGGAAAATGGAGCTACTAATTTAACCAATGCCAGAGCTCATCACACAGCCACGCTCCTCAGCGACGGGCGGGTGATGTTTGCCGGCGGTTTGCAAAATGTTGAAGGTAAGAACGTATATACCGATTCTATTGAATTTTGGAACCCGGAAAAGGGCTGTTTCAGCGTTGAAGGTATTAAACTGCAAAAACCCCGCGCCTACCACTCAGCCGTTGCCGTAAACAATAATAACGATGTGGTTTTTCTCGGCGGGCAAAACGAAAGCCAGGCTCTTAGCAGTGTGGAATATTATCATGCCGGCTCCATGGAAAACGGTACCGGCGAGCTCTCTTCTCCCCGCACTATGGCCAGTGCCATTCTACTGTCTGATAATGAGACTATTCTCATTAGCGGCGGTTATAAAAATGCCGTTAATCTAAACCCCACGGCCTCCACTTTTAAATCAAGCCTTAAAACAGCCGACCTCTATAAATTTAATTCCACCAAAACACTACCATGCGGCGAAGCCATGACAACCGAGCGGGCTTATCACCAGATGAGCCTTTTGCCTAATGGCACTGTTCTCATTACCGGCGGGCGCACCAGCAATGGTATGCCAACGAGTTCAGCCGAGATTTTCACGGTAAAAAATAGTTCCGGCATCTGCTCGGCAAGTTCTGAATTGGTATCTGACATGACCAGCCCCAGAAGCGGCCACGCGCAAACAATTTTACCGGGCGGCGATATCTTTTTGGTTTCCGGGCAAAATTCCGGCACCCAAACCGCTTTAACGGCAGAGTATTACACTGTTCCCAGAACGGAAGCTTCACACTGATAATTTTAGCCATTTAACAAAGCTTGGTGTATGTAAGCTCGATTTTGACTGCTGGTGGCAGTTAAAAAGTAGCGATGCTTCTTATAAATGACAAAGGAGATTTTCATGACGAGGATTGATGAAAATAGACCGGTACAGCAAGTATCTCAAGAGCGCAGCGCCAATAAGCCCAAGGGAGATGCCGCTAAGTTTAACAAAGCTATGGAATCCAAACAGCAACAACAGCACTCCATGGTAAAAAACGACAGCAGCCCCAAGCAGCTTGCCCAACCGGAGCGCCATGCCAGCCCCTCAAGCATGATGAGTAAATCAGGCATTGCCAATCCCTTTGCCTCAAAACTGGCCGCCGCTAATAAACAATTTGATATGAAAAGTCAAAAGATGGCCACAAGTGATAAAACGGCCGATCTTGATACTCAGCGCACCAATTTTGAAGATAGCAGCAATAAGCAGCTAAAGAGCCGCCTTGATAAGCAAGAGCGGGCCAGTGACACCTATTTTGCCGAGCATAACGGAGTGGGCGGCAATGTCCAAGGGCAAGCTACTGCCGAACGAGCCAAAAACGAAGGCCTAAAGGATTTATCCGGCAATGCTGCAGGTGCTCAGGTTATGGGCAGCGGAGCCGCCGGCACCAAAGCAGCCGAAGGGCCGGCAGCAGCCCATACTGTAGAAATTCCCCAACAAGTGCTTGATAAATTGGTGGACAAAGTGCAATCCGGCGTCACTGCCGAAGGGCTCTCCACCTTCCAAATTGAGCTTAAAGATGATGTCCTCAAAGGGGCCAGCATCTCTGTTACGGCTAACGGCGGCAAAATCTCCGTTAAAGTCGATACTAAAGATGCTAATATCCGCCGTCTCTTCCAAGCTTCCGAAGGCCAATTGGCCAGAGCGTTCGATCATAAAGGTTTGTCCCTAGAATCTCTTGTAATTTCACAACACCAGTGATAAACAAGTGCTGCATTACTGGCTGATTGCATAGTGCATAAGCTGTTCCGGCCGGTATTACCGGATACCTTGGCCATTTGGGTTTAAAATGCAGCGTTATTGTTTTGAAAACATTCCAAAGATTTCCCGCATTCACGCCAACATTCTGGCCACTTATTCCAAATACCTTGATACTCGTCCGGCCAGGATGGTGGAAATTCGTCGCGCCTTCCAAAAAATGGCTATGTCATGCCTTAGAGTGCGGGTGGATATTGCCATCGACGGCTATCGTTTGGCTACAGCGCAGGAAATAAAATCCAGGTTACCTGCCTTCCCGGTGCTTCTGGATATCGGCCTACACCCAGCCGAGAAAAATGTCCTTGTGGAGCTGGATCCGCCGATTTGTATGGGCATTATCGATAATCTTCTTGGCGGCCACTCCAAACCGATGCGCATTCAGCGCTCTCTAACTGATGTAGAAGAGGGCGTTCTGTCCTTTTTTATTTTGCAAACCATCGCCCTAGTGCAGGGAAATTGGGAAAACGGCAATAACCAAGCCATCAGGCTGGAGCGCTTTATTACTGGCGGCGAAGATATTTCGGCCCGCATTTCCGAAACCGAGAGCTACCTAGTAATGCTGGCCCGCATTTATTACGGCGATATTGTGGGTTATGTGCGCTTTTATATCCCCGCGGAAACTATTTCCGCCACTTTTGCCACTCCCTTACCACAGTCCGGTAGCGGTGACATAGAACGCATGAAACGGCTTTTAAACCGCGTTTCACCTTTGCCTGTAGAGCTGCGCGCTGCTTTTGCCACCATCAATTTAACAGCCGATGACATAGCCGCTTTGGAAGTGGGCGATATTGTCTTATTGGAAGAGAGCGACGTTTCTATTAAAGACGGCCTCTCCGGCAGCGTTAAATTAAATGTTTGGCCAAACGGTAAAAGCACAATTTACACTAACTTTATTAACAATAACGGCTTATTTGATTTACAAATTCAAGATATCGCTGTTGTGGAGGAACCAATGTCAACAGATAGCGCCAGTGCCGAAGTACCTATTGAAGAAGGCCAGGCCCCCGAACAAGCAACAAGTCTCGGTGAAAACGAAGGTATGCTCACCGATGTAAATGCCCCCATAGTAGTGGAACTAGGGCGCATAAAAACCAATGCCGCCCAACTTATAAGAATGCGGCCCGGCCAGATTTTGCGCCTCTCCCGCGGCCCAGATGAGCCGGTTGACCTAGTAGTAAACAACCGCACCTTCGCCCGGGGCATTCTCATTGAAGTAGAAGGTGAACTGGGAGTGCGCATCAGTGAAATGGCCTAAGCTTAGAGCCATAGTTGCCGCCTCATTTATGGCTTTTGCAACTCCGCTAGCCCATGCCGCAGAGGCTATGGCCCCCAGTGCCCTTGAGGGCTCTTCCTTTATCTATGCCGATACGCCGCCGCCCTCTGCTTACGACCTCCGCGACGGCAGTTCGCTTACACCGCAATTTGTCAGTGAAGATCACGCCTTTATAGCTCAGGGCATGAAATCGCTTTTAATGCTTTCGGCCGTTATTCTACTGGCCTATTTCTGCCTGAAAATTTTAAAGCGCTTTATGGATAAAAGCGGCTTTAGCAGCTCCGGCGATGAACTTAAAGTTTTAAAACGCGTGGCACTCGATTCTAAAAACAGCGTGCACATTGTGCAAGTAAATAAGCGCTATTTTCTGGTTGGCACCTCAGAGCACACAATTTGTAATCTGGCCGAGCTCAATCAGGAAGATATTGTGCAAAAGCCTAAAAAAGACTTACCTACGGAGGTATCTCCCCATGGCTAACATTTGTTCCGGCATCTATGATATGCGGCACAAAGCGGCGAATCTGCTAAATTCCATTTTAAGCAGCAAAGCCTTTATTACCTTAATGGGCCTCTTAATCCTCGCCCATACAACTTACCTGGAAGCTGCCAAAAAAACGCTGGGCGCTGCAGCCGGTAGCGGCAGTGGCGGCGGCGGAGCCAATGTTTTCTCAAATATCATAAATGAGGAAACTTCGGTGGGCAGCCGGCCACTCATGCTCATGGGCGCTATGGCGGTACTGGCCCTCGTACCTTTTGTGCTCATCATGGTTACCTCCTTTGTGAAGATAGCCGTTGTGCTTTCCATTGTGCGCCAGGCCATCGGTACCCAGCAAATTCCGCCAACCCAGGTTATTACCGGTCTTGCCACTATTCTAACTGTTTACATTATGTTGCCTGTGGGCATGGATATTTATAAAGATATCAAGCCCATTGTAAATAGCGGCGACGGCATCAGCGTGATGAGCGCGCAAACGGTAGATTTGCTCTTTCAGGCAGCCATGAAGGCCAAAGTACCAGCCAAAGCCTTTCTTTTAAAACATAGCC
>JAEEML010000031.1 GCA_016283195.1 Deltaproteobacteria bacterium
CTAATGAGTTTGGCTTTTCGGCTAAACCGGCAGGTTACTATCCAAGGAATTTATTTGATGAAGAAAACCCCAATAATTTAATAGACCCAAACGCAACAGCAACAGATAAAAATAAGAGAGCCGTTTTGCGCTCGAATACCACTTCAGGAGGTGGTTATCGCTATATTTTGGATATTGCTCCCGACAGCGTAGAAGTAAAACCTGGTATTTCAGGCACCGATGATGAAATTGAAAATAGCACCCAGGCCAGATTGTCTGTGCGCTGCCTGCAAAATCTCTGCGGCAATGGTCGCCTCAATGCCTTGCAGGGCGAAACTTGCGATGATGGCAACAACGATAATGGCGATGGCTGTAATAAGGATTGCCAAGTAGAAAAGGGCTGGATATGCACGCAGAAGGCCGAGGAAAAGGCCACCTGCACCTGTGCGCAAAACCATTACGGCCAAAAATGCGCGCCATACGGCTCTGTTAGCGATTCTGCTGGCCATTCATATAAAACCGTGGTTATTGGCGAGCAAATCTGGATGGCGGAGAATATGGCCTACCAAGGTAATGATGTTACCTGCGGTACCAATAAAGAAGTCTATAATTTTGTTAAAAAATATGGTTGTCTCTATTCAGCGGCAGATGCCCAAACAGTTTGTTCAGCTCTTGGTGACGGCTGGCACTTACCAACGAAAGAAGAAGCTTTAAACTTTACGAGGTATATATTAGATGATTGCCACTCTTCTGAAGAAGCTTATGCTGCTTATTTGAAACTTATTACTAAAACCGGCTGGTACGACGATAATGGGGCCCCCATAACCGCCGGCACTGATGATTTGGGCTTTTCTGCCCTGCCGGCCGGACGTCTTAATAAAACCAATGAGGCTGACGAGGGTTCGTACGTAGATTTTAGCAAAAATGCCAGCTTTTGGACGGCTACCCAAGATAGTCATAATGCTACTGAGTATCTTTATATTACTGTTAATATGGTTCCCAATCTAACATCCGTTAATAATAATTCCCAGCTTTCCGTGCGCTGCGTAAAGAGCGCTGACTAAAGCGGCCGCCAAAGCACTCCAGCTTATTGAATCTTTGGCTCACCATAACCACCTTTTAGATAAAACTTTTTTAGGCGAGAATGGAGGATCTCAGCAGGTAAAGGGCGATATTCCAGTATTGAAAGTGATGTGCCATCTGACTATATTGGGGCGTGCGCTTTAAAAAAAAGCAGCATGGCAAGTTAAGAAAGGTTAATTAAAACAGTGGTTTTTCCTATCGGAAGGATTAGAGATATTATTTGGGATATTGATATGCGCAATATATTACTCAAAAAGGCGATTTTGGCTCTGGTAATTCTTATTACATCCCCGGCTTTGGCCCAGGAACAGGGTTCTTTTACCGATGAGCGCGACGGCACCACTTACAAAACGGTGGAAATCGGCAAAGAGACTTGGATAGCCGAAAATCTAAAATATATCACCAGTGAAATCACTTGCGGCGTCGATACCAAGCATGGCGCCTCCATGAAAAACCATGGCTGCCTATATAGTTTTACCGATGCGCAAAGAGTCTGCCCTATCGGCTGGCACCTCCCGACTAAAGTGGAATTTGACCGCCTCTTAATCAATGTGGGCGAAGGGCGTGAAGGCTCCAATAATCTCCGGGATGTTAGCTGGCAAGCCGCCCCCAATGGCTCTGGTTTTTCCGCTAAAGCGGCCGGCAGTTACAGCTCCGGCAGCTATTTTGATTTTGGCTCCGGCGCCTATTTTTGGTCGGCCACCGAGTGCGATAATGAAGGCATTAACGCCTATGCCATGGTCCTGCGCGAAGAGAAAGTTTCATCTAAGAGCTGCCATAGCCAAATCACCGATGCCCTCGCGGTGCGCTGCGTTAAAGACAGCGGGAATACCCCCAAAGCCCATCTATTTACCGATGAACGCGATGGCAGCACCTATAAAACGGTAAAAATCGCCGGGAAAACCTGGATGGCCGAAAATATCAAATATCTTGCTCCCGGCATTGATTACAAAGCCGCAAGTAAGCCCGATGAATATGGCTATCTTTATAACTGGGAGGATGCCCAAAAAGTCTGCCCAAGTGGCTGGCACCTCCCCACCAAAATGGATTTTGACCGCCTCCTCACCCATGTTGGTAAAGGGGTAAAGGGCGCTGATAATCTAAGGCATAAAAACTTTGAAAACGGTAAAAACCTCTCCGGCTTCGGCGCTCTCCCCGCCGGCAGCTGTGCCAAAGGCCGCTGCGCCTTTTTTGATACGGAGGCCTATTTCTGGTCCAGCACGGAGCGGGGTAAAAACCAGGCCTTTGGCCTTTATATTGACTTAGGCAAAACTGCAGTAAATAGCGGCAAAAAAGCCAGTTACTTATCTGTGCGCTGCATCCAAAATGGCGAGAATGAGGAAAAGGAGCTGGCAGCTATAGCCGCCATAAAAGCCCAAGAGACCAATAAACGCTATCTGGTGAGCTCTATTGCCGTTGGTGCAGCGGCCGGCGGCGCCGGCGTTATCAGCGGCGCTATTCTCCTCTCGCTGGCCGCCTCTTATGCCAAGAAAACTCTGGATGGCCAAGATAAATTAGCCGGTATTCACCAGGGAAAAGCGGCCACCGGGCAGCTAATGACCCAGCGGGAAACAGCCGACCTGGCCCGCAAAGGTCAGGCTCTGGAAGTCTCCAGCTATGTGGCCTTTGGGGTAGCCGGCGCCGCTGTCGTCACTGCCGTAGCCTTGGGCATAAAGTATAATAAAGGCAAAAAAGTGATTAAAAATACGCAAGTTACCGTGGCCCCGGCCGTAAATGACCAAATGGCGCAAATAACCATCGGCGGCCGCTTTTAGGATATAAGATGAAAAGAGAAAATTTAGCACTCATTTTTACCCTTCTTCCCCTTTTAACTATTTATGGCTGCTTGACCTTTGCCGATGGCTCCGGAGCAGATGTCATATATCCTTGCGATGCCAATTCGGAATGCCTTGAGGGCTTTAAGTGCGTGGTTAGCGCTACTTCCGCTTTTACCCATGGTGAATGTGCTCCCCTTTGCGCCCAAACAAGCGAGTGTCCCAAGGGGCGCTCCTGCCTAGGTGGCGTCTGCCAGCTGGATGGCCAGAGCGATGATAATATCTGTTCAAATCCCCTGATGAGCGGCAAAAATTGCGACCAATGTAACATAGAAAAAGGCTATGGCCCGGATTGCACACCTTATGGCTCTTTGGAAGACTGGAGTAAGAATATTTATAAGACTATGGAGATTAACGGCGAAGAGTGGATGGCCGAGAATTACCGCTATAAAACGGGGAACCATTACGAATCCATCGGGGCGCCTAAAAATCACGGCTTACTTTATGATTGGGAGACAGCTACATCTATCAATTTCTGCCCCGATGGCTGGCGCTTACCGTTAAAGGAAGACTTTGAAAAGCTCTTACAATATGTGGCCGAAAACAAAAAAAGCGAAAGCAACTTTTTGGCTCTTATAGCTGAATCCGGCTGGCAAGATGGCCAAAGCGACATAATCGGCGCTAATGAGTTTGGCTTTTCCGCTCTCCCCATTGGCTATAGTGAGGACTGTACCCAATCCAATTGTTTCCATGGTAATGGTAGTGAGGCCTACTTCTGGTCGGGAACTAAAGAGAGCGAAAGCACCGCCTTCTACTTGCACCTAAGTAGCACCGGCACTGCTACTCTCAGCCAGCACGATAGTTCCCACCTTCTGTCTGTGCGCTGCTTTAAGGCCCAAGCACAAAAATGTGGCGATAACGCTATCACCGGAGTTGAACAGTGTGATGATGGCAACACCGAATATGGCGATGGTTGTGATCCGCATTGCAACATAGAAAAAGGTTGCCATTATGATAATGAATCCCAAAAAATCAATTGTTGCGGCAATGGAAAAGTGGAACCTAAGCTGGGTGAAAAATGCGATGATGGCCGCACCGATACAGGTGATGGCTGTGATGCCCATTGCCAAGTAGAAGATGGCTGGAATTGCTCAGAAGTTAACTCTTCCTGCACCTGTGCGGAAAACCATTACGGCCCAAAATGCGCGCCATACGGCTCCGCTGAAGATAAGAGCCAACATAAATACCAGACAGTAATTATTGGCCAAAAGGAATGGCTGGCCGAAAATATGGCTTTGACCGGTGGTAACATCAATTGCTATAATTTTGATTCGACAAATCAAGCGGAGCGCACATTCTTGGAGGTCAACTTTCCCGCCACTCACGGCTGCCTTTATAAGCAGGATGACGCCGCTTATGTCTGCCAACTCCTTGGGCCCGGCTGGCACTTACCAAGTGAGCAAGAGTTTAATGAGCTTGTAACTTATGTAATTAGCCATAAGAAGAGTGCATCTGACTTTTTAGCCCTTATAGGCAAATCGGCTTCTTGGGCCGATATTAATGGGGATGATGAATTTGGCTTTAGCGCCCTACCCGCTGGCTATATTGATAACGCTCCAGAAGCACCTAGCTACTTAAAATTTGGCCAGGGGGCCTATTTCTGGTCAAATACTAAGACGGCGGGCCAAGACTCCAATTATAACGCTCTTAATATCCTTCGCGCCGATAGTAATAGTGATAATGTCTCCATAAAATCTCATGATCCTGCATTACAATTATCTGTGCGCTGCGTGAAAAATATCAATTGCGGCAACGGCATACTCGAAACAGAATTTGGTGAAGTTTGCGATAATGGGGCAAAAAATGGTACCTTAGAATCATTCTGTAATACCGAATGCCAGCTAAGAGAGGGCTGGCAATGCGCCGCAGGAACAGCTGATGGCACTTGTAAACCTATATGCCTTGGCGGTGACAACTACTACGGCCCATACTGTTTAAAATACGGGCAAGCAGTAGCATACGATGATTCTTATAAAACAGTAATTATTGGCCAGCAGGAATGGATTACCGAGAATTATCATGACTTTTACGCAAGATGCATCAACGTTCAAGATGACTACTATTATATAATAGATGACGCCCAAATTCTGTGCAGCGATTTTAATCGAAATGGTAACGGTAGTATTTGGCGCTTACCAGAAAAAAAAGATTTTGACGATCTTATAACTTATGTAAATGGGCATAAGACGAGTGGTAGTGTCTTCTTGGCCCTTATAGCTGAATCCGGCTGGCAAGATGCCCAAGGCGAAGCCATTATCGGCGCTAATGAGTTTGGCTTTTCGGCTAAACCGGCAGGTTACTATCCAAGGAATTTATTTGATGAAGAAAACCCCAATAATTTAATAGACCCAAACGCAACAGCAACAGATAAAAATAAGAGAGCCGTTTTGCGCTCGAATACCA
>JAEEML010000032.1 GCA_016283195.1 Deltaproteobacteria bacterium
A
Organism: Deltaproteobacteria bacterium; assembly: GCA_016283195.1. Taxonomy (GTDB): domain Bacteria; phylum JAEEML01; class JAEEML01; order JAEEML01; family JAEEML01; genus JAEEML01. The sequence continues at coordinate 2 of JAEEML010000032.1, forward strand.
AGATTACAAGCTCCTGCAACCCAATATGGTCTTTAAAATGGCCACCAACGATTACATGGGCGCCGGCGGTTCCGGTTTCGATATGCTGGAGCGCAATACCACCAGGCTCGATACTTCGGTTTCGCTGCGCGATGCCTTTGTGGAATTTTTGCAAGAAAAATGGGATATCGATCCCAAAGAATATACATCCGGCCTCGGCGGCACCATAAAACGCATTCAAATGCAAAACTAACACTAGAGGAAGGCCATGAATTACAAGTACTTAGCTCTAGCATTTATAGCTTTTTCGGCTTTTGGCTGCGGCCCTTGGAATAAAGCGCCAACCAATGAAGGCCTAGCCTATTTTGAAGTAACTTTCACCGACGGCACCAATATCGGCACTATTGATAATCCTGTAGAAAAAGCCGATATTTATACTTTCTATGTGAATATAGCCGCCATGGATTACAACAAAGAGCTCATGAGCGATTACAACGGCAAAGTGGAAATAAAACCCCTGGCCGCCACTTTGGAGAGTTATTCGCGCGTCACTTTGACAAACGGCCGCTATGATAATCTGGAAGTAAAATTGCGCTATGCGGCCGATGAAGAGGTTATTTCGGTACATGAAGTTGAGGAGGTGCAGGAAGAGTTTAGCACGAGCTACCGCCCCACCGGCAAAGTCGGCGTGAGCCCGACAATTTACCTGCCTCATATCAGCATTCAGCAAATACAGGGCACGCACAATAATAATGCCTCTAACGGCTTTTTGAGCCGTTTTGACCGCCGCAACCTCACCATCGGCCAATGGATGGTGGTAACAGCCGTTTTGGAAGGCGGCTTTTATGTGCATCAGCTGGGGGCCGAAGAATTTGGCGGTATGTATGTTTATTCCCACTCCACCCCCTTTGTTGATGATGGCAACGATATTAAAGCGCTGGAAGTCGGTACTATTTTGGAAGAGCTCAATGCCTCAGTGCAGGAATTTTTCGGCTTTACCGAAATGAGTTTCCCAACTTATACACTAGCCCGCACACCTGAAGGGCGGCCACTGATAGATGAAAGCCGTATTCCAGAGATTAAAGACATTACACAGTTTGTAATTAGCGGAAATAATGTTGAAATTGAAAAATACGAAGCTGAACTGGTAAAAATAGACAGCGGCATAGATGGCCGCACCGATATTGACATCGTCATAGATGATTTTGATGAGCATGAGCAAAGCTATATTGATTACAGCCAATACCCGCTTATGGTTAATGGCAACCCGATTATGACTTCTACCCTTTCCACCGCGCCGACTTTTAATCCTGTGGCCAATAAAGGCCAAAAGGTAAAAAGCCTGACCGGTATATTGAAGCAGCATCGCGCTTCCCGTCCGTCCACTTGGATTATTGTTCCCCGCGATATTAAAGACATTGAACTGGCTAAATAATGGAGGTTCTGATGAAACGTTTAGCCCTAGTACTGATCTTTTGTCTGGCATCTACTACAACAGTTAGAGCCCAAGAAGCCACCACGGAACCGCAACAAAACACCGATTCCGCCACAGAAGCTACCAATGCAGCAGCACCGGAAGCTCCGGCCCCGGTAGCACTGGCCGCACCAACCCCGGAAAGCGCTGCTGCCCAAGAGGAGCCAAAAATTTCGCTCTCCAAAGGCGAACTGGAAGCCCTGGTGCAACAAATGGTGGCCGCGGAACTCGCTAAGCGGCCAGAAGCCGAAAAGGCTGCTAAAGAGCCAGCTGCTGTCAGCCCGGAATTGGCCAAAGCCGATAGCCAAAGCGATGTGGCCCCGGAACACAAAGCCATAAACGACACCCGCGACGACATGGTAGGCCTCATTTTGCCGGAAATAAGCAAAACCGGCATCACCTTTGTCATGGGTGACGACAACCTCCGTGATAACAGCCAATATTCGGTGGCCTGGGATATCGGCCAGCGCCCGGAATATGAAGATTTTTTTGAGAGAATCTATGGTTACTCCAACACCACCTCGGCATCCACCCGCCTCTCCGTTTATCACGAAGAGGTTTCGCCGTTTAACCCGCATCTCTCGGCCCGCATGGCACTAAATTTTAAAATGGTAAATAAAATGGACAACATAGATGACAGTCTCTCCACCGCCATCTATGAAGACCAGTCCTATATCGACTTACAATACAAAAAGCCCGGCTCCCATTTGGTAAAACTCACCCTCTATCCCTATAACGCCGATTCTATTGCCATCGGTTATATGCGTGGCCTGCGTTGGGGTAGCCGCGATGCCTATCCGCAAATCAGCCGCAGCACTGCCGTCCCCGGCTTCCAGCTCCTCTATGGCTATAACAATATAGTAAACGCCTATGTGGCTTTAAAGACCCATGCTCAAGAAATTAAAGATAAATTAAATACCGAATTTGTCCCTAAAGAAACCACGGTGAGCCTCTTTGCCGGTGTCTCCATGAAGCTCAAAAACGGCCTCTCCGGCCACTTGCAATTTGCCTTTATCGATAAGGGCGAAAACGCCAAAATCGATGATTCCCTGTTGGGCGAGCGCGACAAAGACGACCAAATTTATTCCTATGGCGTTGATGCTTTCGTGCAATATGAATACGGCTCTGCCATCGGCGACCCGCTGGGCATTAATGCCTATACCAACCGGCAATGGATTTCCCCAGATTACACCAGCAACATGGCTTTTAGAGCCCGCTTGGAGTACATCTTTGCCATTCAGCGTCTGATGAATGCCGATTATCTAAAAGATGTTACACCCATCACCGCCCTCTACCCGGCTCACGGCCTTGGCGGCGAAGTGGCCTTCCGCTATAGCAATTTCCGCCTCTTTGGCCTCGCTTCCATGCGCACCCTCTCCTTTCTCACCTTTGATTCTCCCGGTGTGAATCCCTTTGAAACCATGGCTTCCGACTCCACCAACCGCCCGGAAACCACCCTTTCACTCCACGCCGATTACAAGGTCAAAATGTTCTGGTTTGGCCTTGGTCTTGCTTACAAAATCCCGGCTACTTACACCATCAAAGACGCCAGCGGCCAGGAAATTGTCACCGTGGTTAAAGACCGCATCACTTCCGACACCATCTCCTACGCCTTTGACCGCACTCGCGAAGTTCTGCCGGCCGGCCAAAAAGCCAAAAATATGTGGCTCATAAAAGCCGATATTAAAGCCCAGATTACCAAATCGGTAAGCGCCGGTATTGAATACTCCTTCACCCGCGATCCAAATAGAGCCAAACTGGTTGAGAAGGTGGTCAACGGTGTGGGCACCGGCCTCTTTGTCTCCGATTGGGACAACGAAAAAGTGCAAAACGCACACTCCCTGGTGCTCACTGTCGATGGCCGTTTCTAAGCTCACCGGCTAACCGATTCTCCCATTTTTCCCTCACACTCTGACCACCAAGTCCATTTTTGCCGCCAAGCGCCAAGCTAAAAAAGCGCACCGCAAAAAGTGTGGCTTATGCCTGCCAATCTGTGTTAGAAGCCTTGGGGCTCAGAACCACGAGATGGCCCTATGGTGAGAGGTGCGGGAAAGTGCCGGATAAAATTCCATATTATCTTAAATTTATTGTGCTTTTGCTGGTAATAGCCGCTGCTTCCTTTATTACAGGCACAAGGCGAGCACAAAAAGCAGAAATATCTATTCTCATCGGCGAGCGCATTTTAGCTCCAGAGCCCATCACCGCCCCTTTAAGCTTAGGCACAATATATGATGAATCCGGCAATGTATGGCAACCAGCCTGGCCGGCCGATAAACCGATATTATTACACTTTTGGGCCAGCTGGTGCCCGACCTGCCGGCGCGAATTAAGGGATTTAAGCGCCCTGGCCTCCATTATGCAAAATGAATTACAGGTAATAACCGTGAGCGTAGATAGCAATCCCATGGCGCTTATGGCCTTTTTGCAGGAAGATCCGCAAGTGCTGCCGGTTCTGCGCGACCCGGACGGAAGTTATGCCAAAATTTCCGCAGAAAATGGCTTGCCAGTCACCTATCTGCTGGATATTAACGGCAATTTGTGTTACCGCTTTAACGGAGCCAAAGCCTGGACGGCCCCCCATGCCGTGGCCAGGCTGGAAGAGATGCTCCATAAGGATAAGCCATGAATAATTATGCATTAAAAGCTCAGAAATACCTGGTAGATGCTCTTTTAAGCGGCCAGAATATTCTCCTTACCGGCCAGTTTGCCCCCTGCTGGCAGTGGGCGGTAGCCGCCTTAAAATATCACCATGCCGCCGTGCGCGCCCCGGCCGAAAAGCTGCCCGAGCGCTGGCGCCAGGTTACTGTAAACAATGTTGTCGAAATAGCTAAAGAGCGCCTTTTTATTGACTTTTCTGCCGATTTTGCCAGCATCCCCACCATCGCTACCGCCACTGCCGGGGCGCTTTTGTGGCTGCCGGCCGCCACCATCAGCCAGGCGCTCATCCGCTATGAGCTATTTTCCGGCGCAGAAAACTCCATGATGCTGGTGCCGGCCGGCTTAAGTGCTGTAGCCATAGTCAAAAATGATGGCCGCGCCCCATATATAGCCGAGGTGGACACCATTAATCTGGCCGATACTGTCTATAAGCCCTGCCCGCTCCTCTTTGATAGCCCGCTAGAGCCGGAAGCTCCCCCAAAACGGGCGGCGGCGGCCCCGCTTATTACCGAGCCGGCGGCGCCTACTCCGCTAAACACTCAGGCGGCGGCCATAGCCGAAACACTGGCCGAGTTTGAAGAACTGGCCGCTGATGAATTGCCGGAAGAAGATGAGGATTTTGCCGGCGATGACGATTTGACGGAAGAGGAAGGCAACTTTGACCCCGGCTGGGAGCTCGATATGCTCATGGCGAGCGGCGCTGTGGCTCCCAGCCAGAGCATAGAAAGCGCAGATGCTAGCGATATGGCCGCCTCTTACCGCCTGGGGCCGCCGCCCAAGCCGCTTTCAATGATTGATGCCGAGCGCGCCGCCAAACCGGGCAATGTCGTGTTGCCGCCGCCGCCCGTGACCCCGGCCACTGAGGCAGTGAAAGACTCTTTTGAGCGCCAATTTGGGCCCGGTGCCAATAGCGGCCAGACTAGTACCGCCAACCCAAGAGCCAACCTGCCACGCTCTTTTCAAGCTGTCTTAGCTGAGCGTCAAAAACGCCGCTAAAATACATTAAACGAGGTCTAAAAATATGGAACAAACTAAGGAAAACACTACCGAAGAATCGGTAGTCGCCAAAATATTTAATGAAGTCTGCGAGCCCTTTATTAACCTGATCGATGCGCCCCGCGCCCTCTGGGGCGTCAACCTGGCCTACTTTTTGGAGGGGCTCGCCTATTTTGGTATTTTAGGCTATCTCGCCATGTTCTTTAATGAATTTATTGGCCTTTCCGAAACAGAAGCCAGCCCGATGCTGGGTTTTCTCACCGGCGGCATCACCCTATCTATGTTTTTCTTTGGCAGCCTGACCGACCGCTTTGGCGTGCGGCGCACCATGCTGGTCTCGCTGGCTCTCCTATTTATCGGCCGGGCCATACTAGCCTTTTCCGGTTATATGGGCTCTATTTTCGGGGCCGATTTTCTCGGTCTTTGGCAGAGTGCCCACTGGACTTCCATCGGCGGCATTATATTTGTCATTTTGGGCTATGGTATGTTCATGCCGGCCTCTTATGCCGCCGTTAAAGAGTTCACCAGCGAGAAAAATGCCGCCATGGGCTACGCCATGCTCTATGCTCTCTCCAACCTGGGCGGCTGGCTGCCCACCTTCTTTCCACCGCTCAGGAAAGTCATCGGCATGAATGGCGTCATCGCCTTTTTGGCCGGCGTCACTCTTTTAGCTTTTTTCCTCACCTCTTTTATCCTTTCACCAAAGACAGTAAAAGAAGCCAAAGCTCAGGCCGAAAAAGAGCGCGAAGCCGAAAAAGCCGCTACTGCTAAAGATGGCACCGCCGGCCAGGAAGAAAATAAAGAAGAAGAGGTTTCTGCGAAAATCGATTGGAATGCCGAATATGTTACCATATTCAGCCATAATGTCTCCATTCGGTTTCTTCCTTTACGGATTAGAATGCTAATTATATGGTTCGTAAATCACCCGCTGGCCGACTGGCGCTTTTCCTTCTTTATCTTTTGCCTCATCCCCGTGCAAACGCTCTTTGCCCACAACTGGCTCACCCTGCCGCAATATGTGGAGCGGGCTTTCCATGGTGGCGTAGTGGGCGAGAATTTTGAAGTGGCGGTTAATTTTAATCCGCTCTTAATCTTTATTTTGGTGCCGATTATTGCCGCCCTCACCCAAAAGGCCAATGTCTATCGCATAATGGTTATCGGCACTGCTGTCATGGCCGCGCCCACCTTTATTTTGGCTCTCGGCCCAACGGTGCCCCATTTGGTGCTTTATTTGGTACTAATGACCATCGGCGAAGCTCTCTGGCAACCGCGCTTTTTGCAACTGGCGGCCGAAATGGCGCCCAAGGGACGCACCGGCGCCTATATGGGCGTGGCCCAATTGCCCTGGTTTTTAACCAAGATCATAACTGCCCTTTATGCCGGCTATTTTCTCAAAGAATATTGCCCCAAAGAAGGCGAGCTACACACCGAAACCATGTGGTTAATCTATGGCTTTATCGCCATCTCTTCAACGGTCATGCTCATTTTGGCAAAGCCCTTTTTAGCCAAAAAACTGGCCAAAAAAGCGGCTAATTAAGGGTCTTAGAAATCCGCTACTTGTGGGGTGATGAAAAATGAAAATGGTGAGGCTGGCAGTAGCGGCGCTTACACCACCGCTTCAAAAATTCTCTTGCCGCCTATTTCGAGGCACTTTGTCCCCGGCTCTTTGTTTTTGTTAAAGCAAAAACTCACCAGGTAGCCCTTTGCGGCGTGGAAATAGTCTAAATAGCCGGCAATCTGTTCCTCGCCGCGCTCATTGTAACTAGATCCGCGCCAAATTTTGAGTTCAATGATGTATTGGTGGCCGAGATAGTCGATGATAACATCGGTGCGTGTTTCGTCGCGCGTTTCGGCTTCAATATAATAATTGCCGACGCCGTTAATAATGGGCTTTAGATAGAGCAAAAAGAGTTTGCGGCCCATTTTTTCAACAAAAGCATCATCATTATGGCCATAAATATCATTAAAATGCACGGCAAAACGGCTGAGGAGATGCTCCATATCAATTTGGCCATCTTTGATAAACTGGTTTTTGTCAATGGAACCCAATGAAAAAATTTCGTCCATCTGATCTCTAGCCAGAAAATAGTTATAAAGCCATGTTTCAAACAGGCGATTGGCCACAGCCAGTTTGCCGTTATTGTTCTTGATAAATCCGAACATAGTGGCCATATCCATCGTGCACTCGCTGACATTATAATAGAGCTTTTTGCCCTGATATAATGCGCTATATAACATTTGATATAGTTCAGGAAAATCATCTAATTTCTTTGTAAAATCATCAAATAAAGTATTCTTTTCACTTAATAAGAGCCGCACCGCCTCCAAAAAGCCCTCTTTATCCCAGAAGAGCTTCTTTTCATCCAAAATCTGGCAGAGCCGCGAGACCAAAAAGGGATATCCGGAAGTATAGGCAAAAATAAGTGCGCCCATCTCGTCCGGGTTTAAACATTCCACTTCGGGAATTTCTGGGTGATCAGCTTTATATTCGGCCAGCATAGCGGCGATACCAGCAGCCGGAAGGGCCAAATCGACATCAAAACGGGCGGCGATATTCCAGGGGCTGTTATATTGGTGCTCCGCTTCGGAGCGCATTTTCAGCTTAAGATTCTTTATATCGTAAACTCCGGCCAAAATGACGGATTGGAAGGTAGGACGTGTGACCCGGCTGAGAAATCTTTCTCTCAGAAGGCCAAGAAATTTGATAAAAACCGGAAAATTACCGGCCTGATCCACTTCGTCGATAATAAGAACGATGGGCTTTTCGGAAAACTTATTTATTTTGGAAATAAGGACAGAAAGCCTATCGGCAATAAGTTCTCCCTGGGCGGAATTCAGGCTCTCTTGTATGATCTCATGTGTGCTGGGAGATAGATTGTCCACTTCCTTAAAATCAATGCAGTCAGCGAGAAGCTGGATAAAACTATATCCAAGGCGTTCTAAGCTTTCAAAGGCACTGTCAGGAAGCCCTTCAAAGCTGATGGAGAAGACGCAATAATCGGCATCGAGTCTCTTCTTGAGCTGATATAGCGTTGTTGTTTTGCCATACTGCCGCCCGGCGTTAATACAAAAATAATCGCCGCGCTCCACCATCCCCGCGATGATTTCTACTCGCTCGCTGATGTCCACCATGTAATGCTTATCGGGATAACAGGTGCCGGTAATATTAAAGCGTTTTTTGTGCATGGCTATAAACCCTCAAAACGGCAACAAAACACGGCCCTACTCTAGCAAAACAGCTAAGAATGCGCAAACAACAAATACTGAAAACCATGCCGGAAAATGGAGGCGATGAAATACAATAAATTTCACCAATTTTGGGGTAAGAAAAAAGTAAAAAGAGAAAAAGCGGCTAATTAAGGATTCTCATAGCGCCGGAAATAGCCAGGCACATCTCAGCTTCGGCATTGGCATCCACTTCGCCCTTGGCGCCCAAATAGAGCTGCGTGCCAATGGCTTTAAAGGGGCGCACGCGCAAATCTTCCGGCACTGCCCCGCCGCCGCCGTTACCGGCTATAGGCAGGTAGGCGGCCAGCTCTTCGCTCTCAAAATTTTTGCCGGTATCGGCGGCCACCAGATAGCCGTCATCATCGCCTATCACCATGTGCTCCAGGCCGGCCCGCTTGGTACAGGCCATAAGCTGGTATTTAAGAGCTGTTTCTATATCATCACTGCGCATTTGCCTACGTTCTTCCATGACTGTCCTCCCTCCGGAAAAAAGGCAAGATAAAATTATCTGCAAACAGAGTTCTTGGCAAATTTTTAACCATTAAAAATAGCGCCAGCTGCTTTACAGTTTTAATTCTCCAGGCAAGGCAAAAAATTTTCATTTAGGTGCTTGTCTATTATATTAATAGCGTTCAGGATATAGGAGCTTTTTAGCTGCCGGAGGAAAACATGGCCGATTTAGAAAAACTACTGGACAGTATCAAGGAAGAAACTATTGAAACCCGCAACCAGATTATCAAAAGCACCAATCAGGTCACAAAACTGGATGCCGATGTGCGCTCTTTTGATAAAAAACTCACTGCTATCCAAGGCAAAAATAAGCTTTTTCTGCTAGTGGGCTTTGGTATTTTGCTCTTAATTATCGCCGGCGCCGCTTACTGGGTAACGGTATCGCAAACCAAAGCGGCCGAGAAAGAATTGGCTGATGCCATTAAGGAAACCGAGAAGCTGAAAGGCGAGCTTTCAGCCAACCAAGATGAATTTGCCCGCTTTAAAGCCACCACTCAGCGCGAAAAATCCAGCCGCGAGGCGGCCGAGCAACTGGCAATGGATGTCTTAAAACTCATCGACAGCAAAAAAGATAACGAAGCCATTGCCAAGATAAGAGGAAACAATCTCTACGGGCAGCAAGCCATCTTAGGACCCATCGCCGCTACAGTAGTAGAAGAAAAATTGGATCAATTCAAAAAAGATAAAAGCGAGGCTCTTTTAAAGAGCGGGCGCGAAGCTTTTAATCAAAAACAATTTAAAAAAGCCATTAATCACCTTGATGTAGCTTTAGCTCTGGCCACCACACCGGCCACCGCCGAAAATGCCCTTTACTTCCTAGCTGTCTCTTATGCCAACAATCAGGAAAACCAATTGGCCATTCAAAATATTGAAGATTTTGTGCGCCGTTTTCCCAAGAGCCCCATGGCCGATGATGCACTGTATCATTTGGGCAGCTTTTGCGAACAATGGAAAGACGAAGCCTGCGCCGCTAAAGCCTGGCAAAAACTTCTGGACAGCTATCCATCTTCGCCCATGGCCGCCATTGCCAAGAGAAAGCTAAATAAATAATTTTGCTTATAAATTCTGGATTCTAAAGATCTGAAGCGGTTTTCCGGACCGCCCTAAGCTGATATAAAGATAGAAATAAGCGCCCTGTGGGAGAGAAACGGTGGAATAGAGCTCTGTATTGCTGGTATCGCCCAAACCGGCACTTTCCACTTGTTCAAAATCGCTTATAGCGCTGGGGTTCTTCACCCCCTCTTTGGTGCGCCATAAAGAGACGCCGTTTAGATTATCATAACCCACATAGAGGCGCGACCCGTTGGCAATCAGCAGAGTTATTTTATTGTTGTTATCATCGCCCATATTGGACTTGCCACTATTATCATATTCAGCCACCAGTTCCCAACCATCGGCATTGCACTCACCTTTGGCATCGGGCAGGCACTTCCAAAGTTGCGGCACTTCTTCACCATCCGGGCAGCTCTTATCATCTTTGCACTCATCCTGGGTACAACCGCGATTTTGGCGATTGGTAAGGCAGGCGTTCCGAATTAAATAAAGCGCATCGTTAAATTCGGTCATGGCCGGAACCGGCTGTTTAGCAGGAGTAAGATCGGAAAGAGAAGTTAAAACATCGGTGAAATAAGAGCGATATTTTTCATTATTAGTCGGAGTAATATCCTGCCAATGACCACAGGAGTTACTGGCCGGAGCAGGGTCATCATTGGTAGAGCGGATAATTCCGCCTAGCTGTTCACACTGGCCGCTGACGTATGGCGAATTGATATTACAACTCGATTTATCGCTAACGGCACCGGAATTGGCCAAATAGAGCCGATTTTTAAAGGGGAAAACAGTAGCGCCGATATTATCGGCATGGTTGGGCACCGCGGCATTTGTTTTACAATCTTTACCATAATACCCAAAACCGCGCACATTAGTCAGCATGAGAAATTCGGCATCATTTCCCTTAATAGATTCAGGATTTTTCGTATATATTTTAGCCACATACGGGCGGTAAGTTCTATTGCCGGGGGCCGCCCAGTAAATTCTCTCGTTAAATACTTTTATGCTCTCTGTACCGCGATTACCGGCCACATACCCACCGGCGCTAATGCTGTGGAAGGGGCGATACATATCCATATAGGTGTAATCAAGCTGGTTATCTTTATCGGTAGTAGCATAAATATAATAATTTTGGCCTTTGCTACGGCTGCCGGTAATGAAGAGATGTTCTTCGTTGTCAAATATACCTGAGGTAAAGAGGCCGCGCCCATCCTGATTATCCGGGCCGCAACCGCTGGCCGAATCGGCTTTGTTTTCTTGGCACCCCTTGCTGCCGATAGTAACATAAGGCGGCACAGCAATACCATCATCGCGAGAAGTAGCTGTATTGCGCGAAAGCCCTCTGCTGCCAAGAGAATCCGGAGTGTTGGCCGAGGCAATGGTATCTTTTTCTAAAGTAAAGGTAAGGCGCTCCGGCTGAGAACCGTCGGGATTAAAGCGCACAGCCGAATTACCGTATCTGTTGGGGCCGACATATATTTTGCCGTTATAAGTGGCCAGATGGCCAAAATCACTGCCATCGTTAAAAGGATCAATACTTATGATAAGAGAATCCGGTGTGACAATGGGGCCTGGGCCGGTACCGCCGCTCTGTCCCACAAATGAAGCGCGGTCATAAGGCGAGCGCTGCATATTTTCCCGGTTTTCAAAATCCAAAATAGCACCAAAAACGCTATCATCAAAACCATCTCCATCACGGCCATTGGCCACGGTTACAGTATATTGGCCGGCCTCCTGAGCTATGGAATGTGTAATACAAACAGCGCTGTCATCCGCTTGGACGCCGCCGCAAATAGTACCATCAAGTAATTTGGCCTCGGTTACTAGGCCAAGCGAGCTGACTCCGGCCAGCATATAGCGCTTGCCACACTCCTCAGAAGAAGAACATACCGCACTGCCCGGCTCATTTTCTTCCGCCAATACTGGCTTGGAAAAAGTGAGCAAAATGTGGGTACTGTCGGCAGCCACAGCCGACATCACTTTGAGCGGCTCGCGGCCGAGAAAATCACCGTTATTGGGGCAGGAGAGCTCTTGCGGCACAGTCGATAAATCGGTAATGACCGCACGATCAACCAAAACAGTATAGGCCTTCATATAGGTTTGGGTGTTTGAAAGCTCCAAAGTGTAGATGCGCCCGCTACCGGTAACACTCACAATATCAAAATCGCTCGTAGCTTTTGCTGCCTCAAAATTGGCATTATCAACGCAAGTAGTATTTATAGGACCATTGGCAATTTTGTAAGAAGCCACATTCAGTGCTTCGGCATTAACATCCTCACTAAAAGTAACACGCACTTTTTGGCTATTAAGCGAACTGACGCCGGCAACTATAGGCGGCACGGAATCATAGCCGGAGAAGACACCGGTATTAGGACAGCTGAGTTTGTTACCTGCCAAATCTTTTACCGCATCGGTATCAACAATAAGAGTATAGTCACCCGGTGCGAGGCCGTCAGACAAGGTCAAAGTTATAATATTGGTAGCGGTTTTGGCAGCGCTAACAATTCTAAATTTAGTAGTAGCGAGCGAATCACTGAAATTATTGCCCGAGGCACAATCACCGCTAACATCTTGAGATATTTTGTAATTCTCTATATCAAGCGCTGCTTCGGCCATTTCTTCGGAATAGGTGATTCTAAGCTCTGTTGCAGAAATTAGCGCAACACTTTCTATCTGCGGTTTAACTGTATCTACCGAGCCGTGATTATCGCTATTACCGTCGCTATCGGCATCGCTATTGCCATCATGACCGTGAGGTTTATCATCGGAATCGCCGTCATGGCCATGAGGTTTATCATCGGAATTGCCATCTTTACCATTGCCATTGGGGCCTACCGAATTACTGGGAGAAATAGTAATCATCAGCCTGGCTGTAACGCCCAAATAACCGGCAATAAGCACAATTTGCCCCGGCGCCTCACCGCGCACAACTCCCTGGCCGCTGATGGAGGCAAAGGTGGCGTCTTTGGCACCAACATTGGTAATTGTCCATTTGGTATTCTCGGTGACCTGTGAAGCCATACCGTTTTCATTGGTATAAATAGCTTTATATGAGCGCTCCTCACCAACAGCTATTTTGGTAAAAGCCGGTGAAATAATGAGCCCCGGCCCCTCCTGCCCCTCGCCGCGAACATTGTGATTGGCACAGCTTGCGAGCAAAAAAGCAAATATTATCAGCAAATTAACTTTTAAAATACTCTTTGTCATAGCGCCTACTCCATTTGACAAGTAGTGTTACAAAACACCTCTTTTATTTTTAGCACTTACCAGCCCTCTGTGTCACCTAAATTATTAAGTGCCTATTAAATTTTACTTGCTTTCTGCCGGCGATTTCACCTAAAGTGGCCGTTGCCTTTTAACGTGCGGCCGCTTCTTGGCGCTGATACAGTAAAAGCAAAACAATTTGCCCTAATGAATAATAAATGGAGTATTATTATGGGTATTGAACAGTATCGTGTTGTGGTTAGTTTCGATGAAGAAAAACAAGCTTATGTGGCCAAAGTTCCCGAACTTCCGCTCATGCCGGAAGTGGTGGCAGAGAGCCGTAGCGAAGTCATAGCCAAACTTGATGAAGCTATGGAAATCGGGGCAAAATTGACCATCGAGCAAGACGGCCAATTACCACCGGCTATTGACACCGATGAATCTTTTAGTGGTCACATCGAGGCTGATATCGGTAAATCACTGCACAAAGATCTGGCTTTTAAAGCAAGACGCGAAGGCATCGACTTGGATAAAGCCATTCTTGCCGCTATCTCAGCCTATGTTTGTCGCTATCGTCATCCGGGCCTCGGCCGCGGTAAAGGTCGCGATGAAAAACGCGATGAAAACGTGGATGGCAACAATCGGAATTATGAAGGCCGCCGGTTTTACAATCCTCGCGAGGGCAGCGACACTTATCGCACTTTAATGGAAGACGGCGCTTCTTTCCGCGAATTTCTCCGTCAACAAGAACGCGGTGCCCGCCCCATGCGTCGCCGGCGCAACAACAATAATAACAATAGCAACGGTTCCAGCCCCGCAAGTTCCAATAATAATAGCGACCAATAAGGCCGCCATTCATCGGTGCTATGCCAAACAGCCGTTTGAAACGCTCTTTCCCGGCGCTTTTTATCATCCAGTTACTTGGCGCCGCCAGCGGCAATGTGTTTAAAAATTGCTTAATGTTTCTCATTGCTTACCATGTATTAACCATGGCGGGCGTGGGCAATCAGGCTTTGGTGGCGGGCACAGCGGCTGTTTTTATTCTTCCTTATTTTATCTTTTCCGGAATAGGCGGCGAGCTGGCTGACAAATATCCCAAAAACCGCCTTATTATTGGCTTAAAACTCTATGAAGTAGCTTGCGCTCTCTTAGCCACCGCAGCGCTGCTGGGCAAAAATTTGCCGCTCTCTTTAACAGCCGTTTTTCTCCTGGGCACGGAGGCTGCTCTTTTTGGGCCGGTTAAATACAGTATTTTGCCGGAAATAGTGCCTGATGAGCGCCTTTTATCTGCCAATGCACACATCGAAAGCGGCACTTTTATTGCCATTTTGCTGGGCACCATCACTGGCGGGCTTTTATCTTCATACCGGGAAAATGCCGCCTTATATACCGGAATTACTTTGATTTCTTTGGCTATAATCGGCCTCATCACCGCCTTTCTTATTCCCTATTTAAGCCCGGCACAGCCCAAACTGAAAATAGATTACACTCTGTGGCGCGGCATTAAAGAGAGCTGCCAAACTGCTAAAAAAAAGCCGCGTATCTGGCTCTCTGTCCTGCTTATTTCTTGGTTTTGGCTCATCGGTTCCGCCTTGCTCGCCCTTTTGCCGGTTTTAGGCAACTCTCTGTTTAAAGCCAGCGAAGCAGTGGTCACCATCTATATGGCCATTTTTTGCCTGGGCATCGGGAGCGGCACGGCACTGGCGCAAATACTTTGTCGCCGCTATGACAACTACGGGCTGATTCCCCTGGGGGCTTTGCTCATGGGGCTTTCCATGGTGCTGTTGCCTTTTTTTTGCACTCCCTCTGCGGGCGCCGCTATTTTAACGCCGAAAGAGTTTTTCAATCAGCCCGATAACCTTATTTTTGGCCTTCTGCTCTTTTTTACGGCCCTTTGGGGAGGGCTTTTTACTGTGCCGCTATATACTATTCTCCAGCGTCTCTCCGCTCGTGAGGAGCGCTCGCGCGTTGTGGCCGCCAATAATATTATCAATGCCGTTTTTATGGTTTTATCGGCTCTGATGCTTATGGCCATGGAATATGCGGCCATTAGTCTTAAATGGCAGCTTTTGATTTTTGCTCTTTTACAAATTGCCGTTTCTCTCCTGGCCTTTTATTTTCTTCCCAGTGAATTTGACCTTTTGCTCTGCCGCATTTTGGCTCATCTGTTTTATAAAATTGAAGTTAAAGGCCGGGAAAACTTGCCGCCAAACGGGCCGGCTGTTTTTATTTCCAACCATGTAACCTTTATCGACTGGCTCTTTTTGGCGGCTTTGGCTCCCACTCCGCCCCATTTTGCTATGTATAAAGATTACTTTTTTGCCAGTAGATTGCTCTCCTATATTTTGCGCCGGGCAGGAGCCATTCCCATAGCCCCAACTCATGAGGATAAAGCGCTACTGGATAATGCTTTTAATGAAATCTCCATGGCTCTAAAAAAAGGCGATATTATTGGCTTTTTTCCAGAAGGTAAACTCACTCGCGATGGTAATTTAAATATTTTTCGCACTGGTATTGAGCGCATTATCAATAGAGACCCGGCGCCGGTATATCCCTTTGCTATAACAGGACTCTGGGGCAGCATTTTCAGCCGCCATCCCGGGCCATATAAACCCCACTTTTTCCGCCGCCGCAAAATAGAAATAACTATCGGCGAGCCGCTTATGCCCGACAAATTCAGCGCCGCCGCTTTAGAAGAAAAAGTAACCGATATGCTAAATGAGATGCACCATGAACAGCTTGCCCTTACCTGAAGTTTTGGCTCCGGCCGGTAGCCCGGAAGTTTTAGAGGCAGCGCTCAAAGCCGGCGCCGATGCCCTTTACTTTGGTCTTTCCGGCTTAAACGCCAGGCGCGGGGCGCACAATTTTACCCCGACCGATCTGCCAGCCGTCATGAAGGAAATTCACTCAGCCGGCGCCAAAGGCTATCTAACTTTAAATATTGACCTTTCTCAGCGCGACCTCGGCGAGGCCTGCCGCTACCTAACCGTGGCAGCCGATAGCGGCGTTGATGCCATAATCGTTAGAGATTTGGCCACCTTGGCCTTAAAAGCGCACTTTCCCACTCTGCCCTTTCATCTCAGCACTCAAGCCGGCGTCACTTCCAGCGCCGGAGCCATTATGGCAACCAAACTGGGTTTAAAGCGCGTAATTTTGGCCAGAGAGCTCTCTTTTGAGGAAGTGGCAGCCATTCGCGCTGCCAGCGATATAGAGCTGGAAGTATTTGTGCAAGGCGCACTTTGCTACTCTATGTCCGGCCATTGCCTCCTGGCTAGCTGGGGCGGCGGCAAGAGCGGCAACCGCGGCCTCTGCACCAGTCCTTGCCGTGTAGCCTGGCGCAGCGCTCCAAACGGCGAGCCCACGCGCCTTTTTTCACTAAATGATCTTTCGGCCTTGGCCTATGTGCCCAAATTACAGGCCCTTGGCATTAGCTCCTTTAAAATAGAGGGCCGGCTAAAAAGCGCCGCCTGGGTCGCCAAAGCTGTCGAGCTTTACAAAAGAGCGCTGGCCGGCGAAGATACCAACGCGCTTTTAACCGAGGCGGAAAGTTTAGGCAATTACAGCGGGCGCACTTTGAGTGCGGCTTATTTAGCCGGACAACGCGATTCTTTAACCGGCGAGTGGGCGCGTAAAGCCGGCCAGATAGCTGCTTTTCCCCAGCCTCCGGCACCTCCGGCCACAAATGCCAAAGAGCACGAAACAAAGCCAATAACCCCGGTCAAAGCTCAAAATAGTACTCTTTCACTGGATCTCACTTTTGATGAAAAAGGCGGCGCTTTGTGGCATATCAGCTTTGGCACAATCAGCCAAATTCTGCGTCTGGCGGCCTCACCCAATACGCCGGCCAAACGAGCTATCACTGCCGCTGAACTAAAAGAATACCTGGCCACTTTTGCCAATAACTTAACAGTGAATTTGCCGGAAATTCCGGCGGATTATCTTCTTCCAAAGCGTCATTTGGCCGCTCTTAATAAGGAATTGCAAAATGTTTTGCGTCTGGCCCAGAATCAAGCAAAGGCCAAGATTCCGGTTAGCTCAG
>JAEEML010000033.1 GCA_016283195.1 Deltaproteobacteria bacterium
CACCGTATTTGCTGATAAGATCTTCCGGGGCCATGCCGTTTTTCTTGGATTTACTCATCTTTTCCATGAGTACTTCCATATCTTTGCCGCATTTGGGGCATTTGGCTTTGGGCGGCGCGCCATTTGATACCTCCAGGGCGGCCGGCGGGAAATAGCCGTGATCGGGGCACTTAAAGCTATAAGCATTGACCATGCCCTGGGTGATGAGGTGTTTCACCGGCTCATCTATATTTAAAAGGCCAAGATCGCGCATCACTTTGGTAAAGAAGCGGAAATATAATAGGTGCATTACGGCGTGTTCCGGCCCGCCCAGGTAAACATCTATGGGCAGGTAGCGGTCGGCCGCCTCTTTGGCAAAGGGTTTTTCTTTATTTTTGGCATCGATGAAGCGGGCAAAATACCAGGCCGAATCGACAAAAGTATCCATCGTCTCGGTTTCTCGCCGCGCCGCGCCGCCGCACTTAGGACAGGTGCAATTGACAAAGCTTTCCAGTTTGGCAAGAGGCGCGCCGCCGCTCTCCTTCATCTTGTAAATATCGGCAAAATCGGGGAGCAGCACCGGCAGATCCTTTTCCGGCACCGGCACCTGGCCGCATTTCGGGCAGTTGATAATGGGAATGGGCGTGCCCCAATAGCGCTGGCGGCTAATGCCCCAATCGCGCAGATGATATTGAATGGTGGGGCGGCCAAAGCCCTTTTCTTCGGCAAAGAGGGCCAGTTTTTGCCGCGCCTCAGCCGAAGTGAGGCCGGAAAAGTCGCCGCTATTATGCAAAATGCCGTCTTCGGTATAAGCAGCCGTAAGCTCTGCCGGGAGAGTGCTGCCATCGGCCGGAGCAATCACCTGGTGGATGGGGATATTATATTGTCTCGCAAAATCAAAATCGCGCTGATCGTGAGCCGGCACGGCCATCACCGCGCCGGTACCGTATTCGGCCAGCACAAAATTGGCAAGATAAATGGGCACTTTGGCGCCGGTATAGGGATTTATGGCATAAGCGCCGGTAAAGACGCCCTCTTTTTTGCCCCCTTCGGCGGTGCGCTCGATTTTGTCGGTCTTGCGCATTTTTTCAATAAAAGCCGTAACTTCGGCTTTTCTATCGGCGCTGGTAATTTCGAGAGCTAGGGCGTGTTCCGGAGCCAGTGAGAGGAAAGAGCAGCCAAAGATGGTATCCACACGGGTGGTAAAGATCTCGATTTTGCGCCCCTCTCTATCGCCATCTATAGCAAAAAAGACTCTGGCGCCCTGGCTCTTGCCAATCCAGTTGCGCTGCATGGTGACAATGCGCTCCGGCCAGCCGGAAAGTTTATCGAGATCGCTTAAAAGCTCCTCGGCATAAGCGGTGATTTTAAAGGCCCACTCATCAATAGTGGTGGTGGTGACATCGCTATGGCCGCGCCAGCACTTGCCGTTTACCACCTGCTCATTGGCCAAAACGGTATTGCAGCTATGGCACCAGTTGACAGTGCTTTTTTTCTTATAAACCAAGCCCTTTTCCAGCATTTTGAGGAAGAACCACTGATTCCAGCGGTAATATTCCGGGTCGGAAGTGGTGATTTCCCGCTCCCAATCAAAAGAAAAGCCGCCATGCTCCATTTGCTCTTTAACCGCCGCTATATTTTTGGGAGTTCTTATTTGCGGCGGAATACCATCTTCGATAGCGGCATTTTCGGCCGGCAGACCAAAGGAATCCCAGCCCATGGGGTGCAGAACATCATAGCCCTGGAGGCGTTTAAAACGGGCTAAAACATCGCCGATACTGTAAACGCGCATGTGACCCATGTGCAATTTGCCAGAAGGGTAGGGGAACATCTCCAAAATATAAAAGGGGTCGCCCTTACCGTTTAAGGCGTAGGAATTTTCCTCACGCCACCGTTTTTGCCACTTGGCTTCAATTTGCTGCGGCATATACCGTTCTTCCAAAGTCATAACATTCTCCTTTACCTGTTTGGTAATAAATAAAAAGTAAGCTGCTATATATTCCTAGCTGCGTTTGGGCATTTTGCTAAAAAATTTGGGGAGCAGAATAAGGCTTTTGCCTTCAATGGCAATGAGATTTTGGCGCTGAAAATTGCCGAGAGCGCGGGAGACGGTTTCCCGGCTGGCGCCAATCATGGAGGCCAGTTCCTGATGAGTGGGGCGTTCTGGGATTAAGACACCGTTTTCCACTTCTTCTCCGTCGTGTTCGGCAATTTCGCTCAGCTGATTGCAAAGGCGGTTATAGACATCCAGAAGAGCCAGATTGCCTATGACATCATCGGCTTTTCTAAGGCGCAGTGACATTTCGGTTAAAATATTGATAGCTGTTTGCGGAAAGCTGGTGATGTGGCTCACAAAGTCACGGCGCTTTAAAATTACCAGCGTGGAATTTTCGAGAGCAATAACAGTGGCGCTGCGCGGCTGGCCGTCAAGCAGTGACATTTCGCCGAAAAAATCACCCTCGCGAAAAGAGGAGAGGACAATCTCCCGCCCGTTTTCGCCGGCTAAAACCGCTTTTAATTTACCGGCGGAGACAAAGAAAATGGCATCCCCAGGGTCGTCTTTATATACTACGATGCTACCGGCCGAGTATTCTTGAGTTTTTGTGCGTCTGGCGAGGTCTTCCAGCACTTCATCCGAGAGTGTTTCAAAAATACTGACATTACGCAAAAGCTCAATTACCTTAAGCATGGCCTGGGTCACCTTTCTTCTAAAACGTGTTCTAAGCACGCAGCTTTGGTATAATAGAATAAAATTTGCCGATTGTCAGCTACAATTAGGTGAAGTAATGTACTGGTTGCCGGTTCTTTGTTTTTTGCTAACCGGTAGGAGCTTAAATCTATGAAAGAAAGCAATGCCTTGCCCCGCCAGGAACTCTTATTGCCGGTGAGTGCCCTGCGTTTAAAATGCGATCCGGCTCTTTTGCCTTTTGAAACCACCGCCGAGCTTTCGCCAGATGCCGGCACGCCAGACCTCTTTCACCAGGATAGAGCACTAAAGGCTATTGAATTTGGCCTGGAAATTCCCACCAGAGGCTATAATGTGGTGGTAATTGGCGATACCGGTAGCGGCAAGACCTCAATTTTAAAGAATATTATCACCAAGAAAGCTCAAAAAGAGGCAGTGCCGGAAGATATTTGCTATGTCTATAATTTTGACAACCATGATGAACCGGTGGCCCTTATGCTTCCTTGCGGTTTTGGCAATAAACTGGCTAAAGCCATGGATGAGCTGGTGGCCGATTTGAGCCAGGGTATTCAGCGCGCCATTTTCGCCGATAAATCACATGATGTGCGGGCTAAAATAAATATTGATATGCACAAAAAGGAAGACCGCCTTTTTAAGCGCCTCTCGCAGCAAGCGCGCAAATATCGCCTTAGTGTGCGCCGCGAAGAAGACCGCCTTATGGTGGTGCCGCTTTTAAATAATGAGCCTATGGATAGCGAGGCCTATTCGCAGCTTCCCGATGATACGCGGGCTGATATTGAGCGCGGAGCGGCGGCGCTCCATGAGAGTTTTGCCGATTTTGAACGCGAACGTTTAAGAATTGCCAAAAAAGCCTTTAAAAAACGCCAGGAGCAGGAAAGGCGCCTCATAAAGCCCATTGTTAAGCAGCTCATAGATGCTTTAAAAGATAATTTTAAAGAGATTGCCAGCGAGCAGCTCACTCACTATTTTGATCAGGTTTCGGCCAATATTATAGATGATTATCGGAGCTTTTTACCGGAAGAAGAGTACGAGCCGGGCTCGGCCGATGAAAATAGCAATCCGCTGGAAGAAGAAGATAGCGAGGTTGATAAATTTTTGGCTTATAAAGTCAATGTGCTGGTAGATCGCCACCGCCAGCAGGGGGCGCCGGTTATTTTTGAATCCAACCCCACCAGCAGCAATTTGATGGGCTATTTGGAATATAAAGAAATTCGCGGGGCTTTAAAAGCCGAGCACACCTCTATTCGCGCCGGAGCGCTGCATAAGGCCAACGGCGGCTATCTTATTATTCAGATTCAGGATATTGCCACTCACCCCACCGCCTGGGATAATTTAAAAAAGGCTCTGCGTCTAAAAGTAGCGCAAATTGATGATAATTCCGAAGATGGCCACCCCAAAATTGTGGGCACTATTCATCCGTCACCCATCCCCTTGCAAACCAAAGTAATTTTAATCGGTACGCCGGAGACTTATTACCTCTTAAGGTCGCAGGATGAGGAATTTTCCCGCCTTTTTAAGGTGAAAGCCGATTTTTCCTACTCGGTGCCGCGCAATAAAAAGAATTTGCTCCTGCTCTCTAAATTTATGGCCAAAGTGTGCAAAGAGGAGGGGTATTTGCCCTTTAATAAAGAGGCGGTGGCCCTGATTGTCGAGGAAGCCAGCCGTGAAGTTGAAGAGCAAAAAGAAATTACTACGCGCCTGAGCTCCATTTTAGACCTCATGGCCGAGGGCAATTACTGGGCTATCAAGGCCAGGCACACTGTCATTACGCTTGATGATATCAAAAAAGCCCTGGCTGAGCGCCGGCAACGTCATTCGCAGGAAGAAGACATAACGCTAAAATCCCTGAAAAACGGAGCTATTTTACTGGAGACCAAAGGAGCAGTGGTGGGCCAGATCAACGGCCTGGCCGTTTATGATTTGGGTGATTACGCTTTTGGCATTCCGAGCCGCATCACCGCCCAGGTTTTTGTGGGCGAGGATGGTATTATCAATATCGACCGCGAAGTTAAACTCTCCGGCGCGGTGCATGATAAAGGCTCGATGATTATTGCCGGTTATCTTGGTGGCAAATATGCTAAAGATCAGCCACTTACCTTCTCGGCCAGTGTTACTTTTGAGCAGATGTACAGCGGAGTAGAGGGTGACAGCGCTTCGGCTACCGAGCTCTTTGCTTTGCTCTCCGCTCTCTCCGGGGTGCCCATTAATCAATCTATTGCTGTTACCGGCTCGGTAAATCAATTGGGTGTGATTCAGCCTGTAGGCGGCCTCAATGAAAAAATCGAGGGTATGTTTAAAATTTGCCAGATGAAGGGTTTAACCGGCAAACAAGGGGCTATTATCCCGCGCCGCAATGTGCAAAACCTCATGCTGGAGAGTAAGGTTCTGGAGGCAGTGGAGAAGGGCACATTCCACATCTGGGCCGTTGATACCGTCGATGAGGCTATGGAGATTTTGACCGGCTGTCCGGCGGGCAAAGCGGCGGCTGACGGCACTTACCCGGAAGGCACAATCAACTTTTTAGTCCAAAAACATTTGGCGGAGCTGGCCAGCAAAATGGAAGAAAAGAAGGAAGAAAAAGAGAACGCCTCCGCCTGAAATAGGCAATAATTTTAAGAAGCCTAAAAATGCGAAAGCACGGTGTGCTATTTTTACCCTCTCTTGTTCTAGCCCATATATTATGCTAAAATACGCCAATTCTTAGCGCTCCCTGGCGCATATTGAAAGGCAAAAATGGCGCAAAAATACCCTATCGGCATTCAAACATTTACCACCATTCGTTTGGAAGGTTATGATTACGCCGACAAAACAGATCTTATTTATGAGCTGGCCCATGGAGCCAAATTTAACTTTCTTTCCCGCCCGCGCCGCTTTGGCAAGAGCCTTTTGGTCTCTACTTTGGAAGCCTATTTTCGAGGAAAAAAAGAGCTTTTTAAAGGGCTTTTCATGGAAAAACTGGAAAAGGAGTGGCTTTCTTATCCGGTTTTGCACCTCGACCTTTCCGGCGCTGCCTATATCAGGCCGGAAGCGTTGGAAAATCTGCTCCATGTGAGCCTTTGTGAGTGGGAAAAGATTTATGGCCCAAATAGCGCGGAAAAGACTCTGGAGAGCCGCTTTAAGGGGCTTATCAAGAGGGCTAACGAAAAGACCGGCCAAAAAGTGGTTATTTTAATTGATGAATATGGAAAGCCCATTTTGGATACTATCGGCAATGAGAGTTTACAGAATGTTTATCGCGCTATGCTGCACGGCTTTTACGGCTGTTTAAAATCCTCAGAAGGCCTCATTAAATTTGCCCTTTTAACCGGCGTTACCAAAATTGGAAAACTCAGTGTTTTCAGCGCCTTAAATAATCTCTTTGATATTACTTTCGATGCCCGCTACAGTACTATTTGCGGTATTTGCGAAGAAGAAATTCGCCCGCTTTTTGCCGAGGGGCTAAAGGAGATGGCCGAGGCTAATAATACTACGGTGGACGATATTTGCGCTAAGCTGAAAGAGCGCTACGACGGCTACCATTTTAAGAATGGCAGCGCCGATGTCTATAACCCCTTTAGCCTCTTAACTGCTCTATATAGAAAAGAAATTTCCGATTATTGGTTTGCGACAGGCACCCCCACATACCTGGTTGAGCTCTTTAGAGCCAACCATTACCAAATAGGCCAAATAGATGCCAAATTCTATAGCGAAGCAGAATTAAGCGAGATTAATTCTTTTGATAGTGATGTAATTCCGCTACTTTACCAGAGTGGCTACCTCACTTTAAAAGAATATGACGGGCGCTTTAATAATTACAAACTGGGCTTTCCCAATAAAGAGGTGGAGCATGGCCTTTTAAACTTTTTTGTGCCCTTTTATTCGCGGGCCAGAGGGGCTTCAGAGTTTGATGTACCTAATTTTATTGAAGATATTCGCCGGGGTGATGCCACCACTTTTATGGAGCGCATAGCCGCGCTTATGGCCGATACGCCTTATGGAATAGAAAGCGACCTGGAAGTGCATGTGCCAAATTTTTGCTATCTCCTCTTTAAACTCTTGGGCTACTATGTGGAGGCCGAATACCGCACCAATGTCGGCCGCATAGATTTGATATTTAAAACAAAGGGTTACATATATATCATGGAATTTAAAAACGGCCGCTCGGCCAAAGAAGCTTTAAAGCAGATAAAAGCGCGCGGCTACGATGCCCCCTTTAAGAGCGACCCGCGCAAAAAGTTCCTAATAGGCGCCAATTTCAGCCTAAAGGCGCGGGGCCTGGGCAAGTTTATTATCGAGGAAGGCTAAATTTTTTGGAGCATAATCAGAAAAAGCCATTAAGCCGCTACCCAGATGGGCGCCGGTTAGCAGCTGAGGAAACCTTGGCCCTAGTCCTTAACGCAGCGCACGGAGTAAGCGTTATCTTTACCTTTGGTCTGTAGTCCCGCGTAGCCATCGCCTAAGCACAGGCAATAAGAGTTGACTTTATCATGTTCCATAGTTGACCAAAAATAGGCGAGTAAACCCAAATAGTTGTATTTGCCATAATAGGCGCCGGCGGGCAGGGCGCCAAAGGCAGTGCTGTTAGTGGCCTTAGCGGCATGATTACCTAATCCCGAATTTTTAGCCGTTAAGGCAAAATAAGCCGGATTCGGCCGGTCATAATCATCACCTGCATAACGCAGCAAATTGGTAAAATCTGCCAGTGTTGGCAAATGCCAGCCTTTGGGACATACCTTTTGAGCATCTTTCCAACTATAAAGACAGCCATATTTTTTCACAAAATCAGGATCTGCTGCGGTATTGGCTTAACAGGTAAGGGGCTTGCCATCATTACCGGTAGTGGCAGCCATGTTTTTAGCCGTCCAGATTAGGCCGTTTATGTTTACCGCTTCTATATCGCTTTTATTACTTGCCGCCGGTTTGGCGGGGTTTGCGGAACCGCCGCAGGCAGTAAGAGCTAGGGCAGTAATAAAGAGACCGATTTTCGCAAAGTTGCCCATGATAAACCTCCTGGGTGAGCAGCTGGAGTGAACAAGCAATTGCTCCTTGCTCATTATGATAAGCCCTGGCCGGCTTTGGTAAATTGTGGATCAACTTTTAGCAAATTGGTTAATAGCTGGGGGGAAAAGGTGGCGGAGAGAGAGGGGTTTGAACCCTCGTTACCGGTTTTGCCAGTAAACTCGCTTAGCAAGCGAGCGCCTTCAGCCGCTCGGCCATCTCTCCGCGAGAACAAAGTGGACGCACATGGCGGAGGAGTAGGGATTCGAACCCCAGGTAGCTTTCACTACAACGGTTTTCAAGACCGCCGCCATCGACCACTCGGCCACTCCTCCGTGTGGTCTTGCAGCCTTCTATAGTAAAAGAAATTACTTGTCAAGGAAAATTTTTACTTTTGTGAAAAATCAATCAACCTTGGTGCCGGTGATGAGAGTAGCTACGCCGATATTATCTTGCGGCGGAGTTAGAGAAACGCGGTTGGGATTCATGGTGGCACCGGTGATGGGGGCGCGCTCAAGGCCACTATTTACTGCTCTTTCAGCCGGGCGAGTAGCTACTGTAGCCACCGGAGCAGATAGGTGCGAGACAATTGTTTTATAAGTATTAGCCAGCTTCAGCATGCGTTTTTGCTCCGGTGACATGCGCCTTATAACCCGCTTGTCTTTTACCAGATTACCGCTGCTGTTGGTGATTATAACCTGTTGCTGGCTGGTTATATAGCGCTCAATCTCTTTGGCTGCTTCCTGGGCTTTTTGGCTGGCTTCTTTATCTAATTTGGCCTGTTGTTGCAGAAAAACGGCCCAATCTTCCAGCATAGTCATGATGGTTTCATGCTGATTTTGATTGATGCGTGCGAGACATTCATAGCTTAAATCACTGTATTTGCTGACATTTACGCCAAAATCACTATAGCTGGCTATGATAGTGGAAATAACGCTTTTGGTGGCGCTATCCAGAGTAGTATTGGCAGCCAAGCCGGCTTGTGCCTGAGCCAGAGCCTTTTGTTCCGGTGATTGCTTTTGGCTGGAAACAAGCTCTTCATTTACCCGCATATTAGTATTTAATTCGACCATGATGTTCTCCCCTGCTAGAGAAAAGGTACGGCGCTATTATCGCGTAAAACGGTTAAAAGTTGCTAGAGAAAAATTGGCCTGGTTGCCGGTTAAAGGGCGCACAATATAATTACTAAAACTTGGGCCATGATGACGCGCACCAGTAAAGTTAAGGGATAAACGGCGGCATAACAGACAGAAAGGGCGTCGCTTTTTACCATGTGCGAGGCAAAGGCCAGTGCGGCTGTATCGGTCATAGAACCGGATAAAATGCCCAAAATGGAAACATAATCGAGCTTCATCACTCTGTTAGCAAAAATAGCAACAATAACCGGCGGTAACATGGTGATGAGCGCGGCCAGCCCCATCCAGACAAAGCCGTCGCCGGAGGTAATAGCGCTCCAGAGCAGCGGGCCGGAGACGAGGCCCACACAGGCTAAGAAAAGGGCGAGCCCCAAATCGCGCATCATGGATTTGGCCGGATTGGGCATATAGGCTACAAAGGGGCCAATCTCCCGTATATTGCCCATAAACATAGCTACGAGCAGCGGGCCGCCGGCGAGGCCCAGCTTGATGGGCGCCGGCATTGTGGGAAAGGTGAAGGGAATGCTGCCCACTAAAATGCCCAAGGCAATACCGGTAAATATGGGAGTTAAATGGGTCTCTTCCAGGCTTTTTATGGAGTCGCCCAAAAAAGCGGCGGCATTATCTATGGCTGTGCTGTGGCCTACCAGCATCAGGCGGTCGCCAAAATGGATGCGCTCATCACTAGAGGGAGTGAACTCAATGCCGGCTCTTATAATGCGGGTAATAACGACGCCAAAGCGATTGGAGAGGTTTAAATCGCCGATATGGCTGCCGGCGGCCTCGGCTTTGGTTACCACGACGCGTCTATAGACAATTTGGCTGGGCAGACTGGGCAGTTCTACTTCGCTGATGCGCCCGACGATGGCGGTGAAACTATCCACCCGCTCCTGAGTGCCCACGGCGTGGAGAATATCACCCGCCTGAATGATGGAATCGGCGGTGGCGAGTTTTTGCGTGCCGCTGTGGTAAATTCTGGTGACCACTACTCCCTGGCCGGCTATTTTGGCTAAGGTGGCAATATCTTTGCCGATGAGATTTTGATTCAAAACATCCACATTGGCACAAACTATAGCCGGAAGCTTGGGCTCATTTTGTTGTTCAAAGAGTTTTTCCTCTTTGTCCAAATCAATCTTTAGAACATATTTCAGCACAATCATAACCAGGATGAGAAAGAAAATACTGCCCGGATAAGCTACGGCATAACCGAGGTTAGCTAAAGTGGCATTGCCGGCCTGGCCGGGAAAGGCGCTTAAAGCCTGCTGGGCAGCGCCCAGAGCCGGGGTGGAGGTGACAGCGCCGGATAAAAGACCGATGGCCAGCGAGACATCCAGCTTACCGATAAGGACAATTAAAACAATAAACAGGGAACCCAGGGCAATAATGGCCAGCGCCAGCAGATTAAGCTTTAAGCCCTTCTTTTTTAAAGAGGCTAAAAAGCTGGGCCCCACTTGTAAACCGATGGCGTACAAAAAGAGCGTTAGGCCAAAATCACGCACGAAATTCAGCATATCGGTGTCCATGGTGATGCCCATCACCCCCAGAAAGAGGCCGGCAAAAAGAACGCCGCTGGTGCCGAGGCTCAGCCCTTTAATTTGCAATTGGCCGAGTCCCAGCCCTAAACTGATAACGAGGCACAAAACGAGTAACGATTGTGCCGAGATGCTTTGCGATGCTAAAATAGATATGTTGCTCATAAACCGGCCTGATTTTTTAAAACAGCAGTTAAATTGCTGAGTTTATCATTTAAATAATTTAAGCCGCTCTGTTTTATCTTGCCCCGTTCTTTAAGCGCGGCGCGGTAATCGGCTCCAAAAAGTTGCTCTTTGGGGAGCATAGCCAAAATTGAGGGGAGCATAATGGCGACCATGGGCATTTTGGTAAGCTCTTTTAACTTCTGGTTTTTGTTTAAATCGGCCATGAGGTAGCGGATGGCTTCCTTTGGGCGGCCGCCTTCGTTATATACGGAGGCTAAAGTGCCCTCAGGATTTTCAAAGGGAGTGTTTATGATGCTGCCCATGGTGGGGCTAAAGAGGCGCAGAGCGGGAATCTTAAGATCTTTATGAGTAATATCGTAATAATAAAGCTTATGCCCGGCACTTTCCGCCGCTTTAATAAGTACACTTAATTTTTCTTTAAAATCATCAAGATGCCAGGATTTTACCGCGCTGACAGCCAGCGGCTCACCGCTTGCCAGAAAGTTTTCTGGATTAACGAAATTTAAAAAGCCCATGTGCTGGCGGCCGAATTGCTCATTAAAGAGTGAAAGATCCATGCGCATTTTTTCTTCGGCGGCCACCATAATAGCCCGCCCCTCGGCATATTCGGAAAGAGCGCGGTTTATCGCTCTTTCCACCTCCAGGTGTGTGCCCTGGCCGAGGCCCCATTCCAAAATCTTGCCCTCCTGGTTTAAATCGTGGCCGCGGGCAATAATGGTGGGTATGCCCATAGGTCCGCTTATTTCCAAAAGGTCAAAAGTAATACCCAGTTTTTGGGCCGCGTCCAGAAAATCCCGGGCATAGGGTGAAGTGATGGTACTCTTTTCGATGAGGCGCCCGGGGCGGCCGTTTAAATAAAGCTGGCGGATATTTTCGCGCTCAATTAGCTCGCAAACGGCTTGGGTGGCCGCCTCGATGAGATTGTTGCCGGCCGCCAGCCCGTTGGATGAAAAGAGCGAGCTATGGTAATTAAAAGGATAGTAACAAACGGATTCGTCATTTAAACTCTTAGCCGGGAGCCAGCGCAGGGGCACATTTTTGAGATCTTCCAGATATGTGTCAAAAAGCGGGTTTTTTTCGGCCCTTGCGGTAAAGTTCATAAAAAAATAGCTTTCCGGTACCAGCGGCAGGCCCTCGGCCTGTAAATCATTGTATGAGGCATAGCGGTAATTAGGGTCGTTTTCATAATCAAAATCCAGCCAGGAGAGGCGCTCGATGCACTCCATGGCCGCGCTGGCCCGCGCCTGAGATGCAGTTAAACCTTTGCCGCTGCCAAAAGCCCAGCCGGCATGCACTTCTGCAGAATAACTGCCGGGAATTATTGGAGATCTGTCGATGACTCGCACAGAGTCGCCATGCCATTTGGTGAGCACTTCTTCGGCTTTTATTTTGGTTTCTTCGGGATTTAAGGCTTTATCTTGATCGGTGCTATGGCGCACCATGCTTTCATCGGCGGAAAAAATAGTCATCTTTTACCTCCCGCACAGCCTAGCTACTCATAAGCCAACTTTAATATAAAGTGCAGCCTAATTTTGCCTGAAGGCAAAAAAAAGTGCCACTTTGTAAAAGGTATATAACTACTTCTGCGTCAAATTATTTTCCCGCTTTTTCAGGCGGATTAAAAATAATAGACCGCGGAGTGAAAGTTCCATGGCCATAGTCCCCCAAACTCCGGGGAGGCCGTACTTTTGGGCCATAAAAAAGGCCAGTGGCAAGCGAATGAACCACATGGTTGAAGAATTAATAATGGTGGGCACCAAGGTGTCTCCGGCACCGCGAAATACGCCGCTGATAATGATAGAGGCAGCGTAAAGCGGCTCGGCAAAAGCTTCGATGCGCAGCACGGTTGTTCCCAAAGTGCGCACGGCAGTATCCGGTGAAAGCAGGCCTATAACAAAGGGGGCACTAAGATACATAAGAAGCCCCATAAAACTCATAATTATCATGCCCATAACGGTGGAAAACCAGCTGATCTTTTTGGTGAGATCATGGCGAAAGGCGCCAATACTCTGGCCTATTAAAGTAGTAGCGGCAGCGGCAATGCCATAGCCCGGCATATAGCAGAGTCCCTCGATGGTGACAGCGAAAGAATTGGCGGCGAGGGCAGCCATGCCCAGGGGGGCAATTATTTTGGTGGCGGCAATTTGGGCTCCGCACATGATGATTTGTTCCAGGCCTACAGGCAGGGCTATTTTAAAAGCTTTTTGCAGAATGTGGGGCGCAAAAGTGAATTTTTCCCCTCTCCTTATGGCGAGTTCCGGCGATTTTATGAGCAGAAAATAGAGTACGAAAACGGCAATAATGAGCTCTGAAATTGCTGTGCCGAGAGCAGCGCCGGTGACGCCTAAATCGGCGCCGGGCAGAGTGACGGTCAGCGGGCCGAAATGGTAAGCGGCAGTGGGAAAAATAAGTAGAGCATTAAAAAGCACATCGAGAATGCCGGCAAAAATATTTAATAGGCTCGGTGTTTTCATGTTGCCGCTGCTTTGCAGCATGCCACAGCCGATGGAATGAATCTGCAGCAGCGGTTGCATTAAAACAAAAATGAGAAAATAGCGTCCGGCGTCCTCGGTAATAGCCGCCTCTCCGCCCAGCCAGGTAGGCAGGGAAAAGCTTATAGCCGAGCCGATGGCGGCCACCAGAAAGCTCAAAATGAGGGCGCTAATGAGGCCATGGCGCACTATTTGCCGGGCCGTTTTTTCCTCTTTGGCTCCGATGGCCTGGGCCACCTGTACATTAAAACCGATGCTGACCGCCATAGAGAGGCCAAAGAGCAGCCAGGTACTGGTAGCCACAAGGCCGATAGCCGCGGCTGCCTGCGAGCTCAAATGGCCTACCATGGCTGCATCAATGAACTCCATGATGATGGAGGACAAATTGGCCATAATAGCCGGGAAGCTAAGAGTGGCAATGAGTTTTATTAAATCCAGCGAAGAGAGGCGCTCATGATTTCTAAGGCGCTCCAGTGACATAAATAAACCTTATTCCCGTCTTTTATCGGTAATCATAGCCTATAGGTATAAGTGAGCCCCAAGATAGTCATATCAGCATCATTTTTATTAGCTATTTCCACATTATGTTCCACAAATAGGCCCAGCGAATTCTGCCGCCCCAGGAGGTAATCGGCGCCTAAGAAAAATTTCACTTTTATGACGGCAAAAGAGGCAGCCAGATCATTATATAATTCTGCACCGAAAAAGGGAGTGAGGCCGATTTTAGTGATATTATATTCGCCCATGAGGCGGCTGCGCAGATTATGTGTGGTTTTAGCTTTTTTTATTTCTTGCGCTTCATAGCCGTTACTATCCTGCCCGTTTATTATTACCTCGGTGCGATGAGTGAGTTGATAGCGCTCTCTTAGCGAAAGTTTAAAATTCTTTATGGGCCAAATGGCGCTCAGTGAGGCGTAAAAGCGATGGCGCGGTGAGCTATAGGCTTCCTGTTTCTCGCCTTTTTGCGTAACGGCTGCCGGGATATAGCGGTCGATAAATACATAGCCGGTATCGATTTTTAAATATTGCAGCGGCGCATAACTTAGAGCCGGCTCAATAGCCAGGCGCTCAAGCTCATGGGACTTATGCTGGGTCTTTAGCTCAAAGCCGGCGCCGATAGTTAAATCCTTAAGCAATTTTTGCTTAACACCGGCGGTAAAATCCAGGCCGAAATCATTAGCGGCCAGCGCCTTGGCCGGAAAGCTTAATAAGAGTACAAAAACAAATATTTTAAGTAAGTTAGTCGCCATTATGCTTCTCTTGTCGGGAAGTTGCGGCTCAGTAGGCCCAAATGTTTAAATTTCGTATCGTTGCAAG
Source organism: Deltaproteobacteria bacterium (assembly GCA_016283195.1). Lineage (GTDB taxonomy): Bacteria > JAEEML01 > JAEEML01 > JAEEML01 > JAEEML01 > JAEEML01. Next base: position 14,327 of record JAEEML010000033.1, read on the forward strand.
ATTTTCTTTATTTCCGCAGCCATATCAGAGCGTGCTACCGTTACCTGCGCCGGCTGTTCGCGCCACTCTTCGCGCGAGGAGATGCCCTTGGCCAGCTCGGTGCCGAGGTACATATCTTTTATAGAAACAGTGCCGGCGGCAAATTCATCGCTACCGGCCACGATGATGGCCGGGGAACGGCGTTTATCGGCATATTTCATCTGCGCTCTAAAGCCGGAAGTGCCAAGGTAAAGCTCGCTTCTGATGCCACTACTTCTTAGTTCGGCTACCATTTTTTGATATTCCGGCAGGGCCTCTTTATCCATCACGGTGACGAGGACCGGCCCGGCCGGCGGTTCATTTTTAGCCACTCCCTTGGCGATGAGGGCCGAGAGCAGGCGGTCGATGCCGATACTGGCTCCGGTTGCCGGCACCCGCTCTTTGGTAAAGCGCGAGAGCAGGCCGTCATAGCGCCCGCCGCCGGCGACCGCCCCAAATTGGCGCTTTTCGCCTTTTTCATCAGTTATTTCAAAGGTGAGAGTGGCTTCATAAACAATGCCGGTATAATAAGCGAGGCCGCGCACAATGGCGGGATCAAAGCGCACCACCCGGCTACTTAGGCCGGCACTTTCTAAAAGAGCGTCCATCTGGCGCAGCTCGGCTACACCTTCCAAGCCGATGGCGCTGCCCTCCACCAGTTTTTCCAAATTGGCGCAAACTTCCTGGCGGCTTTCGGCGCCGGCGGAGAGGAAGGAGCAGATTTGCTCAATCTGGCTCTCGTCCAAGTGGGCCCCGGCTGTGAAGTCACCCGATTCGTCTTTGCGGCCAGGGCCCAGGAGGAGACGCACTCCGCTAAGCCCCAGGCGGTCCAGCTTATCTATAGCCCGGAGAATGGTGAGATGGCGGCCGCTGCCGTCATCCTCTTTTATGCCGATAGTCTCCAAAATGCCGCTTAAAATCTTGCGATTGCTTACAGAGATTAGAAAGTCATTTTCCAGCCCCAGGGCACTAAAGGCAGTGGCCAAAATGGTGCACACTTCGGCATCGGCCGCCGGGCTGGCGCTGCCCACGGTATCAAAATCGCACTGATAGAACTCTCTAAAGCGCCCGGGGCCGGGCTTTTCCATGCGCCAGACCGGCCCAATGGCATAACGGCGAAAGATAGCTGGCAGATTCTGGCGATTTTGGGCCACATAGCGAGCCAGCGGGGCCGTCATGTCATAGCGCAAAGCTATCCATTCATCGTCATCATCTTTTAGGGCAAAAATCCCAGCCATGGGGGTAGATTGCTCCGGCAGATTTTTGCCCAGGGCATCCACATATTCCATTGAGGGCGTCATGAGCGGTTCAAAGCCGTATAGGCGGTATATAGCGCTGATTTTGGCGATCATGGCCTCACGGGCCATGAGCTCACCGGCTGCTATACCGCGACAACCGCGGGCTATTCTGGCCGCTACTTTCTTTTCTTCCATTTTGGGCTCCTGTGCGGAATAACGAAGTCTTTAGGTAAAAAAAAAGGCCACCGAAGTGGCCTAATATTTGAAATTTGGTGGAGCTGAACGGGATCGAACCGTCGGCCTTCTGAATGCCATTCAGACGCTCTCCCAGCTGAGCTACAGCCCCAAGCCGAGGAGGGATAATATTCATCTTGGTTTTAATGTCAACATTTTTTTTCACATTTTTTCACTTTTTTTTTCTCTTCAGCGCTTAACTTTGATTTTCAAAAGGCTTTTTTTATGCAAAAAGAGTTTTTAGGCCTGTTGGGGAGGTTTTTTATGGATTGGAAAGAAACAGCCGGGAGGCGCTTTTTTGAACTTTTAAGCGTAATGGAAACCTTGCGCGGCTCTACGGGGTGCCCTTGGGATAAAGAGCAAACGCTTAAGAGCTTAAAAGCCTACCTTTTGGAAGAAACTTATGAAGTTTTGGAAGCCATGGATGACAAAAAGGCTCACCTGGAAGAACTTGGGGACCTTTTATTGCAAATTGTCTTTCAAAGTGAAATTCGCCGCGAGGCCGGTGATTTTGATGCCGGTGATGTGGCCGGAGCCATTACAGAAAAACTAAAGCGCCGGCACCCCCATATTTTTGGCTCCGAAAGCGCGGAAAACAGCGCGGCGGTAAAGGTTCGCTGGGAGGAAATAAAAGCGGCCGAACGGCGAAATTCCGGGAAGAAGAGCGGCATTTTGGCGGGGATTCCTAAGGCTCTGCCGCAGCTACTGCGCGCCTATCGCATTGGTGAACGGGCTGCCCGCCAGAGTTTCGACTGGCCGGATTTAGAAGGTGTTTGGGCCAAAGTGGCCGAGGAAACCGCTGAGCTCAAAGAGGCTATAGCCGAAAATGATAAAAAGCATATCGAGCATGAGTTTGGTGATTTAATTATGGCGCTGGTTAATTTGGGGCGGCACCTCGGTGTTAACCCGGAAGAGGCGTTAAGGCTGGCTAACGAGCGCTTTATTGCCCGCTTTTCCTATGTGGAAGAGGCGGTGGAAAAAGAGGGCGGCAAGATGAATGAAACCCCTTTGAACCATTTGGAAGAGCTCTGGCAAGAGGCCAAAAAGAGCGGCTGCTAACTTTTATTATCTGCCTTATGCCTTAGATTGATATTGCGG
>JAEEML010000034.1 GCA_016283195.1 Deltaproteobacteria bacterium
CACTTTTTCATACTGCGCTCCTTGTGCCAATGGGCACGGAAAAATGGTTTAGGTATTTTCAATACCTAATATACAGGGTACCCTGTAAAATTTTGAAAAATTAGCGCGATCCGCCCGCCTGCGGCGGGCGCCACTGAAATTTCCCTGCAGGGAATGTGAGATGGTGAGGAATCAGCCTCTTGATATAGCCTCCTGGCGCAGTTTATCAAATTTTCCGGCCATGCCGATGAGAATAGCGATAAAAAAGGCTCGGTCCATGGAAGCAAAGTTGACATTAAACGTGCCGGAAGCCAAAAGAAAAATGAGAGCCAAAAAGTAAAGCATTACCTCATTATGCAAAGAAGAATTTTTAAAATATTTGGCTGCCCGGAATAATTTAATAAAAACACTTATAAAAACAGCAAGATATAATATTGTCCCAAAGAGGCCGGTGGTAGCTAAAAGTTCAATAAAATCATTATGTGAATAGTGGCCTGTGGGCTCTAAAACCACAAATTGAGCAAGGCCATGGCCGATGATGGGGCTTTCAAGAAAGAGTTCCAGGCCGAAAATTAAGAGTCTTACGCGGTTTTGCTCGTCACCGCTCTCAAAAGCCTGGGTACTGCGGCTGCCTAAAAAGGTGTTATTAAAGATCCACTCGGTGGCAAAAAGAGCCAGGACAATAAAAGCAGCCACCAAAATCAGGCGCAGGCCGGTTAGGGGCACTTTTTGTGGCAAGCAGAGAATAACCCAGCCGGCAATAATAAGCGCATAGACCAAAAAAGCACTTCGGGAAGCAGCAATGAGGATGCCGTAAAACATAATAGCCAGGTAAATTATCAGAATAATATCGTAAATTCTTTTTTTGCTGTGACTCATAATGGCCAGAGCTGCCCAGCTTCCCATGCAGCAAAACATGCCAAAAAAGTTGGGGTCGTTGGCCAGGCCCGAAGCCCGCTCGGTGGTGGCGTTTTCCAGGGCCAGAGCCAGGGCATTTGCGGAGCTTTCGTTCCAGAGCAAATCTCCCAGCATAAAAAGCGGCGGAACTATAATAACTAATAAAAATAGCAGGTTATCGTTACTCTTTTGATAGATTGTGCCCAGGTATATAACAATGAGCACCAGTTGCCCCAAAAGACGTAAATATTCTGAATAACCATGCATATCTATGGCTAAAAGACCGCCGGTGAGCGACCAAAACCAAAGAGCCAGTAACAGTATTGATTCTTTAGGTATTTGCTTGAAATTATAGTAAATAAATCTGGTGGTTAGGGCAAAAGCCAAGCCGCCGCCGCCCCAAATAATCGCCTGTTTAAAAAATGAGTAGCGGCCAACGGTAAACATTAAAAGATAATAAATTGCCCAAACGATAAGCTCAAAATTGCCTGAATCCTTGGAAAAATTGAGCTTCATTATCTTTTTACGCCGCCTCCAGATAGCCCTTTTGCTTCCAGCTCTTATAAAGCTGTATCATAAGTAGAGCCGAAATAACAGCCGCCACTAAATCGGAAGCCGGCATAGAAAGCCAAACGCCGGTGATGCCCCAAAAGTGGGGAAAGATGAACAAAAAAGGAATAAGAAAGACAACTTGGCGCAAAAGTGAGAGCAAAATAGCTCTTTTAGCGAGCCCCAGGCTCTGGAAGAGGTGTGAAATCACCACCTGAGCGCCCAAAATGGGAAAGACCGACATAACGAGGCGTATGCCGTAAACAGCATGGCCGATAAGCTCCTGGTCATCGGTGAAAATAGAGATAATTTGCCGGGGGAAGAGCTCGCAAACGGCAAAGCCGAAAGTGAGCACAATGGTGGCATAAATGGTGGTGAGCTTAAAGACTTCCAGCACTCTCTTATACTGTTTGGCGCCGTAATTGTAACCGGCTACCGGTTGCATCCCTTGGTTTAAACCCATGACAAACATAAAGAAAACAAAGACAATTTGGTGAATAAGGCCGTTGGCGCCGATGGCCATATCGCCGCCGTGAGTTTTTAGGCCCTGGTTGCAAAGAATAACCACAAAGCAGGAAGCCAGGTTCATGAGGAAGGGAGCAAGACCTATGGCCATGGATTCTTTAACTATTTTAGCATCCAGCCAGAATATATCCTTAGTGTAATGTAAGAGCTCGTTTTTATTCATAAAGAGCTTCATCTGAATGATTAGGGAAACCAGTTGCGAAAGAACGGTGGCAATGGCCGCTCCTTTGATGCTCCAGCCAAAGACAAAGATAAAAAGCGGATCCAGTATGCAATTTAAAACCACGGTATTGCAGGTTAAAAGCATGGCCCTTTTAGGATGGCCGGCCGAGCGAAAAACGGCATTTTGCCCATAATAAATATGGGTGATGATGTTGCCGTAGAGAATAATCTCCATATATTCGCGCGAATAGGGCAGAGTATCGGGGCTCGCGCCGAAAAAGATGAGAATGGGATCCAAAAAGATGAGGGCAATGATGGCAAAGAGGCCGCCGATGATAAAATTGAGCACCATGACATTGCCCAAAATGCGCCTTGCCGTGTCGTAATCCTTTTCGCCCAGTTTCACGGAAACCAAAGTGGAGGCGCCAATACCGACTAAAGTGCCAAAGGCGGCGGAAATATTCATAAAAGGAAAGGTGAGAGCGATGGCGGTGATGCCAAGGGCCCCTACTCCTTTGCCGATAAAAAAGGTATCGGCGATGTTATAGAGGGATGAAGCCATCATGGCGATAATGGCCGGGATGGC
>JAEEML010000035.1 GCA_016283195.1 Deltaproteobacteria bacterium
GGCGGCTCTTACTGCCCGCATGACCTCACTTGCATCGGCGGCGTTTGTAAAGAGAGCTCTTGGGATGATTCTTGCGAAAACGGCGGCTCTTATTGCCCGCATGAACTCTCCTGCATTGATGGTGCTTGCCGCGCTTTAAGCGGCGATGAACCCTGCGAACAGGGCGGCTCTTACTGCCCGCACGGTGAAGCTTGTATCAATAAGAAATGTCAGCTTTTTAGCGAAGATAACACCTGTAGTCCAACTAATCCTAATGGTTATTGCGCCCACGACAAAGTATGTGTAAGCGGCATTTGCCAGGAATATGTGCCCTCAGAAGAGTGTAGCTGCGAGAAGCCCTCCGGCCAGTGTACTCAGGGCTCAGCTTGTGACTGCCCAGATGATGACCCGGCCACCTGCACAGCGGAAAATTGCGCTTGTAAAGCAACTGTTATTTTCTGCGACGATGCCCACACCGATGGCGTTTGTCTCGAAAGCGGCACTTCCTGTATAGCCGGCAAATGCCTCTACCCTTGCAGTAGCGAGCACAACGGCTATTGCGCCGGCGGTTTGGAGTGCATAGAAGGCTCCTGCGGCGTGCGCTGCTCGCCGGAAGCGCCAAACGGTTACTGCCCCGCCGGTTTCGGCTGCATAGAAGGCTCCTGCCGCGGCGATTGTTCACCGGAATTACTCAACGGCTGGTGTCCTGGAGATAATGTATGTAAAGAAAATGGTGTTTGCGGGCCTAAAGATGCCGCTACAGATGATGGGAACAGTGATGGAAAAAGCGATGACGATGGCACTAATACCGACTTGCCCCCAGCTCCCGAGCCGGGGCGGAGTGATAGTGATGATAACAGCACTCAGCCAAAGAGCGGCTGCGACTGCCACGGCGCCGGCTCCCCGGCCGATATTTGGCCCGCAGCTCTTTACGGCTTATGGTTTATCTTTAAACGCCGCCGCGTAATTCTTTAAGGTGAGGCAAATAATGACAAAAACGATTAACGGTTTGAAATTATTTACAATCATGTTACTTTCCGGATTTACGGGCGTCTCCTGTAGCGGCCAAATCTCCGTTAAAGACGTCTGTAGCCCAGAGTGGCCCAGCGGCCATTGTGAGCCCGGCTATCATTGCGACGGAGTAAAGGGTATTTGCCTAAAAGATATACCGCGTTGCAACCTTTTGAACCAGGGTGGTGAGTGCGAACCGCTAAACGGCGTTCCCCAAGTTTGCCGCGGCGGCTCCTGTGTGCCAGCCGATAAGGTATCCGCCCTTTGCACCGAAGGTGGCACTCGCTGTGACAACGGACAAAGTTGCCAAAATAAAGTTTGCACCCCTATAACCAGCGAAAACAGCTGCTCACCTGAGCGGCCCAATGGCCTCTGCCAGGATAACGAGCTGTGCATCGGCGGCTATTGCTATGTAGCCGAAGATATGGTGCCTTGCGATCCCATCAACCACCCAAACGGCTACTGTCCAAACGGCCAGCGCTGCACCACTTCCGGCTGCGCAGCCATTGCCCCGGATAAGGTCTGTCCCAACCTGAATGAGAGCGACAAATGCGGCGCCTGCGAGTGCCCGTCATGGCAATCTTGTATGGAAGGCGAGTGTTATTTCACCCCGCCTGATTGTACCGAATATGGTTGCCCGATAGGTATGACTTGCCAAAATGGCGAATGTAAAGAAATTACCCCGCTTTGCTCACTTAATAATCCCAGTGGCTTTTGCGCCGATGGTTGCAATTGCGTAAATGGCGAATGTGTTTGCGAAAATATCACCTGTTCACCGCAAAAAAAGGATGGCTATTGCGGCGGCAGTAAAATATGCCAAAATGGCACTTGTATCTATCCGGAATGTTCTCCGAATTATCCCAACGGCTTGTGCCAAGCCGGCGAAAGTTGCCAAAACGGCGCCTGTAAAGAGGCACCCTGTTCACCTTATATTCCTTCCGGCTATTGTGCCGATAACAAAGAAGAATGTCGCCTTGGCTACTGCCTCCCGGCCCTGTGCAGTACACTCCACCCCGATGGCTATTGTCCGGACAGCGAAACTTATTGCTATGAAGGTACTTGTATAAATTACACCTGTTCCAAAGAGCACCCGGAAGGGCTATGCAGTGTAGGTACCATTTGCGATTCCGATTCCAAGAGCAAAACCTTCGGCACCTGCATTGAAGGGCCCTGTTCATCGGTCAATACCGACGGCACCTGCCCCAAAGGACAAATTTGCCAGGAAGTTACTTCCGGTATGTACGACTGCGTCCAAGGCAATTGCGGCAACGACTTCCCCGAAGGCGCCTGTAAAGCCAGGGGTTATCAGTGTCTATGCCGCGACGGCTCTACCTGTACCACCGATCCGGTAAGCTGCGACCCGCCGGCCCCAGATGGTGAAAGTTGCTTTACTTGTCAGGTGCCCTTCTGCGGTCCCGGTACTCCGGGCGGACGCTGCCCGGAAGGCCTCTCATGTCAGCCTGATTTAGAGCAGGAATACTCCTGTCAAACTCCGGCCTGCGATGCTAATCATCCAACCGGCCATTGCAAAAATAATCGTGAATGTGTCAATGGTACCTGTGTAGCTACCGGCTGTAAAGAGAATCCCTCTCTTTGCGATCCTTTGAGTGAATACTGCGACCAAGCCAAAAACCAGTGTGCTACTGCCGATTGCGGCGACTCGGCACCGCTTGGTGACTGTGGTATTGGGCAAGCTTGCGGCTGCGCTCCCGGCCGTGAAGGAGATTGTGATATTTCCAAAACAGCAGCACCTTATTGCAAAAACGGTACCAACTGCTGGCAATGTCAGGTGCCTGCCTGCTCCCAGGATTATCCTGGCGGCAGCTGTCTCGACAATGCCTGTACCAACAATAATAATAATCAGGCCGCTTGTGATGCAGCACCCAATTGTCACTGGGTGGCCGGTTGTACCGGCCATGCCGGCTGCTTAAGGAAGACTAATAGTGCCGAGTGTGGAAATACTGCCGGCTGCAAATGGCAAAATTGTACCGATATCCGCATCTGCGCCGGCGGCGAATGTGTGCGCCCGGCCTGTAGTGCCGCTTACCCTGATGGTGCCTGCCCGGCCAACAGCGAATGTCGCGGCAACCCGCGTTCTTGTCAGCTGATGGACTGCGATGCCACTCATCCCCAGGGGCGTTGCCCGGCCGGCAAAGTGTGCCGTAGCGGCAATTGCGTTATTCCCGGCTGTAGCAGCGCCTATCCTTACGGCGCTTGTCCCAGCGGCCAAACCTGTCGCGAGGGCGTTTGTATCAACCTCTGCAGCCTTGACCATGACGGCTTCTGCCCGGGTAACATGGCCTGCGTCAACGGTCTCTGCTTAACCGGCTGTACCGGTGATGCCGATTGCGACGGCGTGCCTGATGAAGTAGAGGGCGACAACGATCTTGATAACGACGGTTTCCCCAATTATCGCGATAGAGACAGCGATGGCGATTTGCAAAGCGATGACTTTGAATATGACCATATTTATCATGGACATAACGGCCAAAGCAGCACCACTGTTTGTTCCAAACTCCCCTGCGATACTGATGGCGACAGTACTCCGGATATGTGGAGCCAGGACAGCGATGGCGACTATATTCCGGATTCCATAGAAGCCGGGCCGGTTCCCCTTATGCCGCTCGATAGCGATGAGGACGGCACCCCGGACCTCTTTGATCTCGATAGCGACGGCGATGGTATTTTGGACGAAATAGAAGCCGGAGACATGAATATAAAGACGCCGCCGGCCGATACCGATGGCGACGGCATTCCAAATTATTTGGATCCCGATAGTGACGGCGATGGCATTCCCGATACCATAGAAGCGCGCGCTACACCGCATGATGCTAATTCTACCGGCGAATTACCGGCCGACCACGATAACGACGGCACCCCGGATTATCTGGATCTCGACAGCGATGGTGACGGAGTTATTGATGCCGAAGAAGATTTAAACGGCGACGGCATTGTCAATTGTCAGGAAGATTCCACTGGCCATATGATTTTTGACAGCCGTCAAGGTGCCTCCTGCACAAATAATGATTACAATCCAGGCTGCCGTTCTTCCAGCAAAAAGCCTTGTATTTTAAGGGAATCTTCTCGTATTCACACCGACACCGACGGCGACGGCATCCCGGATGATAAGGACGGCGTCTTTATGGCCTGCGGCTCGGCCAATATCAAACCGATAGCTTCTTATTACAGCGAGGACAGCGATTACAGCCTGGCCATAGAGACTGATTTTAACAAATACCGCTCTCTCACTATCTCCGGTAAAGAAGTCGGGGCCACTTTTGATGCCATTTACACCGAGAGCGGGGCCAATTTGGTGGCCGGCTTTATCATCGCCAAAACCCCGGACAGCAGCGTTATAACCGACTTACCTTATGGCAATTCGCCCTCTGAAGAGCAAAAAATAGCCAAAGCCATTGCCCAGAGCGAAAAAGATTTGGCCTCTATCCGCGCTATGAGCAATGTCACCGCCGTAAGCGAAGTCTTTAAACGCTTTACTACTACCTTTGACGGCTACGGCACCATTATCAACCGCTACCGCATTACCAGAAGCAAGCAACTTGAGCTAAAATTACAAAGAAACCGCATAGTTACAGCACTTCTTGGTGTCCAAAATCAAACTATAGAAGGGCTCGATAATACCAGCCAAATCGGTGCTCCGGATACCACCTTTACTTTGCTCACGCAAACTATTTACCGCTACGACAACGGTTCCAATGCCGGGCGGGTAATCATTTTGGGCGCTCTTGTTGCCGATACCAATTTCCGCTCTTGCGGCTCTATTGCTGAACAAAGCGCCTGTGAGACTATCCCATCCTGTGTCTGGCAGAGCGGCAAATGCGCGGAATTTGCCGCTTGCGGTACATTAACCACTCAGAGTAATTGCAATAATAACAGTCATTGCCGCTGGTCGGAAACCGATAAAGCCTGCCAGCGCAAGCAATTGCCAATGTTCTATGCCGATAACATCACTTCCGGTTCTTCTGTCGGCCAGTTTGGCGATACCCTCGACCTAATGTGCCAAACCATGAATCAGGAGCAGGGCCTCGTGGACTTTTTGTGGATAGTTGATGAATCTGGCTCCATGCAACAGGAAATCGACCGCGTTAAAGAAGCCGGAAGAATTTTCTTCCCCTTGCTAAACAACTCCGAAGCCGATTACCATGTTGGCATCGCCACCACCTTCCTGCGGCCCGATGACCAAGATTGCGACACTTATCCGCCGGATTTGAAAAATGATATTACAGCTTACAATAACAAACAGGCCTATCTTTGCGGCCATGGTGTGGAAAACAACAACGATTCCATCAACGCCAAAGGCGATACCAAGCACCCGCACTGTTTCCAAAATAATCGTCCGCCGGAGGGCGAAGCCGGTGAGCTTATCGGCCAATTTACGGTGCGTAAACCCTTTAGCGGGGCCTCTGAGTGTTCAGCCACTAATCAAAGCGGCTACTGTTATAACTGCGGTGATAACCCCAGAGTCCCGGCTGTTGGCTGCGGCAATAACGAAACTTTCAATTGCCCGGACTGCGCCGGCAAAACAGGTTGGATAGAGAGCCCCTATTGCCACTTTGCCGCCAATTTGCCCTGCGACTTTAGCTATCACGGCCATGAATTTGGTTTGCACATGGCCGCTTGGGCCTACGAAAAAGCGCGCATGAATCCAGACTTTAATGCCGGACTTTCCACTCTGCCAGCCAATCGCCGCTTGCGTAAATTGCACCCCTCACAGGGAGCGAGCCCGGATGTACCGGTAGTTATGGTCTTTCTCTCCGACGAAGAAGATCGCTTTATGAAGACTGCGGGCGACGATGCCGCCGATATTTGTCTGAACCAGGCCAAATCACACACAGATAATACCGTCCAGGGCATGGCCGGTATTTATAATGATGTGCGTTGCGGCAGTATCAACGGTAAGCCGCTCCACTCGGCACTCGCCGATGGCAGCGATGAGCGCTCCTGCCGTCAGCAGCGTCTGGCCGATTATTACAACGGCTCCGATCTCACCGTCTTTGCCATAGTTGGCCCCAAAGGCACCACCTGCGCTCTGCCCTTTGATGCCGAGCAGGGCGATGGCTATATCTCCATTGCCGAGGCTACCAAGGGTGGCTATGGCAGTATTTGCGACGAAAATCTCTACCCCACAGTGGAAGAGGTCATTGTGAGTTCTCTCGCCGTCGCCTCACCTTATCGCTTGCAAGAAGTGGTAAACGGCGCCAATATTCAGCCCATTGCCAGTACCATAAAAGTAGCTGTTGAAAGCTGCAACAGCTACCCGGGTTGTGAAAGCGGCCGGGCTGTACGTGTCACCCCGCGTAGCCGCGAAGATGGCTTTGATTACGATGCTCAGCGCAATAAACTCATCCTTTACGGCAGCGGGCGCGTTAAACTAAACGGCGCCTTTACCACCTCTTATCGCTACTGGGTGGATAATTACCAGCCGCCGGACGGTGGCGATACAAACCACTGTAAGAGCGGCAGTGACATCGCCTGCCCGGAGACTTGGAGCCACTGTGCCCAAATGGACAAGAACCAGACGGCCTGCAATAATGATAGCAGCTGTACCTACTCGGGCGGCATTTGCAAAACCAAGACTTGTAACTGCGAAGATGGCAAAAATTGTGATGCCGTAAGCGGTACCTGCCTGGCCGATCCCAGTTGCCGCCGCACCTGTCCGCCAAGCTGCTCCGGCCGCACCACCGCCTCCACCTGCCACGAGCTTGCTGGTTGCCGCTGGACAAACGGCGAGTGTAAAGCCGAAATTTCTTCCTGGGATGACCCCTGCACCGGCCTTAGCCAAAGCGCTTGTAATAATAAAGCCGCCTGCCGCTACGATAATGGCCAGTGTGAAATGAAAACCTGGCAAGTTTGCAATGAATCTCTCGGTATTTGTGAGTGTGATGTTACCTGCGGCGGCGCTTGTAATGAGAGCGAGCGCTGCGACAGCGACCCCATGAGCGCTACTTGCGGCCAGTGCAAGTGCGATCCTACTTGCGGCGGCGGCTGCGGCGCCGGAGCTATCTGTAGCACCAGCGGCGCCACTTGCGGCCAGTGTCTCTGTGACCAAACCTGCGGCGGCGGCTGCGATGCCTCGCAAAATCAAATTTGCGATAATGATTTAAACAGCGCCACTTGTGGTCTCTGTCGCCCCGACCCCACTTGCTGCGCCAAAACCGGCGCTACCCCGGGTGCCGATGGCGATTGCTGCGACACCGGCTATAATTGTGATATCACTCTCGGCCAGTGTGTTTGTGATACCACTTGCGGCGGTCTCTGCGGTAGCGGCCAGCGCTGTGATAACCGCCTAAATTCACCTACTTGCGGTCAATGTCTCTGCGATCAAACCTGCGGCGGTTCCTGCCCGCAAGGTCAGTGTTGCGACGACAACAAGGGTTGCGAAGGCCCGGTTACCAGTAGTGAGTGCGCCGGCACCAGCGGTTGCCAATGGGTAAATTACGAAAAAATGACCAAGTGTGAATCAACCACCTGTGGTCAGTGCCGCGTTGACCCCACCTGTTGTAATTGCATGGAACTCCCAGCCGGAGCTACAAGCTGCTGCCCGGAAGGCGCAGAATGTGACCAAAACACCGGCCTCTGCTCCATTACCGTGCAAACCTGCCCGGAGGCCTTTGCCTGGGATGCCTTGCGCGGCAAATGCGTCTATATTGGCGGCTAACCTGCGGGTATTTCGCAAAGATTCAATAGCACATCAAGTAATAAGCCAGCAGAAGCAGTTAAAATCATTCAAAATATTCAAAAGCGTCAATAATATCCAAATATACGCCGTCAAAACCGGCATCTATAATGCGCTGCAAATAGGAATCACGGCTCTTAAAAATAATTTTTTGCCAATTTTTATCCCAATAATGCACTTTATAATTTCCCGCCCAGGAACTGTTTTCCTTAGCTAACCACTCCGGCGGCTGGCTTAACCAGTTTTTATCCCAATAATAGCGGTAATTTTCGGCTTCACCAATCGACATATACGCTAATATCAAGCGCTTGCCGCCGCCGGCTTTCTGCTTCAAAGGCAAGATTTCATCTGGCGTAAAAATTCGCCCGTCGCGATCAAATAAGTCCATAATAATTAAATCATAATTGGTGGCGGCGACGGCAGCCAAAAATTCGGCGCGGGTAAATTTTTGCGAATTAATCAAATACATAAAATTTTTCACATCGCTTAGCCTATTAATATTATCGGTATTTTCCGCATACGGATGGCCGGGCGCAATGGTATCGAGCTCGCGGCTGAAGGCCACATATTCAATAAATCCCGCCTTTACAGCCTGCTCAAAAGAAGAGGCGAAATTATGGGCTGTGCTGCAATAATCAGTACTCAAAATAGTTTTTTGCCTGCTTTTAGAGAGCTCCAATAAGGCCAATAATTCCTCAGTAACCTCCTTGGGCGTGGCCACATTATCAGCGCCGTCATAGCCATAAAAAAGCTCTTCCTGCCCATGCCCGTCAATAGCCGCCAGATAATCAAGCGCCACCTCGCCACCGGCCTCTCCATCAGCGGTAATTAATTCGGCGCCGTTTTGCGGAACAACTATAAAATCGGCTTTTGATTCATGAGCTTTCTTGCTGATATTTATAACAAAATCACGCATTTCCTGCCTATAATCAATATTCTTTTGCTCCCCACCGCAGTGGCAAAATAAGAGAGCAGACAAAAAAATGGTGGCTAACATATTAAGCTGTTTTATAGCTTTAAATAACATTTATTAACTACCCCCTTAGCGCTGCTATCGCCGAATTAAACTGAATACTTTCGCTTAATTTTCCTATCTATACTTCAATCTGCACATGGCTGATTCTGTTTTCGTCTTTTTTCACCCGCACTATTTTATCAATTTTGTGCTCCAGTTCGCTCACATGGCTGATAATGCCCACCAGGCGCTCACCGGCCAAATTTTGCAAAGTACTTACGGCCAGCCTTAAGCTCTCGTCATCGAGCGAGCCAAAACCTTCATCAATAAACATTGTATCAAGCTGAATACCACCGGCCGAGCTTTGCACTTCATCGGCCAGCCCCAAAGCCAGTGAGAGCGAGGCCAAAAAGCTTTCGCCGCCGCTAAGTGTCTTCACCTCACGCTCTTTGCCGCTGGCGTGGTCAAGCACATTTAAATCCAGGCCAAACTGATTCCTCTTATTGCTCACCTCCAGACGGCGCACCAATTCATATTGGCCGTTTGAAAGGCAGTGAAAACGAATATTGGCGCGGCTTATTATGCGGTCAAAATATGCGGCTTGGACATAAGTTTCGAGCATCACCTTCCCCTGGCCGGAAAGGGCGCCGCTCGCCGCGGAATAAAGATTTTTTATCCAGTCCCGCCGCCGGCATTGCTTTATATGCTCGTCGCCTAAGCGCTTAATTTCTGCTAAAGAATTTTCATTTTGGGCCAGGCGAGCGGCAATAGCACTCTGGGCCGCAATCAGCTCACTGTGCTCGGTAGCGGCTTGCTTGCGGCTAAATTGCAACATGGCCATATCATATTGCGGAGCCCCTTTAAGTTGGGCCGTAAGCGTCTCTTCTGTAGCCTTAAGTTCGCTCATCTTTTTTTCGGAGGCCAAAAATTCGCCGCGGGCCCTTTCTAGTTCAAGCCTGGAGCTCTCCAGCGCCTCCATAGCGGTACGTATCTCTTTTTCGGCGGCACTTTTAGTTGGCAAAGAGAGCTTCTGCGCCAGCTCGTTAGCGGCTACTTTAAGGGCCTCTACCGCAGCCTTAAGAGCGGAGATATCCGCTTCAAGTTTGGAATTATAATTATTTAACTTTTCAAATTCCTTGCGCTTTTCAGGAATACTTTTATTAAGAAGCTCTTGGCGCTTTTCGCGCACTTCCTCCGCTTTTATAGCCGCTCTTAGCTCGGCAATCCGCTGGTGTCCGGCGGCATATTCACTATTGCCGCGCTCGCGTGCCTCTTTAAGAGAACATTCACCAAAAAGCTCCCGCACCAGTAGCCCCACCGCTGCCTCTTTTTCCGCCAGCTGCCCTTTCCCACTGGCAGCCGCTCCGTTTTTTTGTGCACGCAGAGCTTCGGCCTGAGTTAATTTCTCTTTGAGCGCTTCAAGTTCCGCCTGGCTCGGAGCCTTAAACGACTTAGACGCCTTCTGGGGATGATTTTTTGAACCACACACCGGGCAAGGTTCACCATCACTTAAGGCTTCCGCCATAATGCCGGCCTGCTCATTCAAAAATGCCCGGTTTTTCCGTTCATATTCGTCTCTTTTTTGCTGATATAGCGCATCAGCAGCCTGATACTCTTCCTGGGCTCTGGTAAAAGCCGCGGCCAGGGCCATCAGCTCTTTGACATTTTTCCCCACTTTAATTAGCTCATTTTGCCTGGCGTCAAGCTTATCAAGTTCACTTATTAATTGCTGCTTTTTAGCACCAACATCCCCTAAAGCGCCATATTCCTCTTCCATACTCAAGATGCTTGTTTTAATATTTTCCGCGCTTTTTAGGTTTTTCTTTAGTTCGGCCGTAAGCTCGGTAATTTCATTTTCTTTTTTTAATAATTCACGGCGCTCTTCTTCCAGCTTGTCGTATTCGGGAAGAGAATTTTTGAGCAATAAAATACGCTCTTGCCGAGCGTTACGCTCCGGCTCCCGCTCTTCGGCAACCCTTTTGGCCTCCGCCAGCAAGGTATGTTTCTGCACGGTTTTTTCCAACTCTAAACTAACTTTTTTAAGATCTGCGCCCATTTTTTCGCAAGTCTGGGCGCGCCCGAGTTCCCGATCCAGATCGGCCAGCCGCTCAGCGCCGGCAGCAATTTTTTGCCGCATATTCCCAAGTGTTTCTCGGTCTTCTGCCAAAAGTTCCGCTAGCAAAGCACCGGCCCCCGGCCAGTCGCCGACTTGTTTTAGTGCTGCGAGCTCCTTGAGCTGCTTAAGTTCCGCAAGCCGTGATGAGTCGGCAGCACACTGCATCTGGGCCATTAACGCCGCCAGAGCGGATTCCCGGTCACTACACTCCTTAACAATTGCTGCTGTCTGTTCTTTAAGCTCGAGCTGCAAAGCGGCAAATTTATCGGTCAAAAAGATCTTGCGGAAAATTTTTTGGCGCTCATCGGTAGAAGCGAGCAAGAGCTTCATAAAATCGCCCTGGGCAATCATGGCTATTTTGGTAAATTGGTCGCGATCTATGCCGATAATATCCCTAATAGCACTGCTCACCTCTTTTTCTTTAGTAACCACGCGGCCTTTAGAAGAAAGGCGCCCATCCGGCCCTGGGCAGTAGAGAGTAACAGAGGCTGCCTCCGTAGTCGTTCCGCCGCCGCGCAGCTTGAGGCGCTCATACTCCGGACTGCGGCAAATACGATATTCCAGGCCGGCATAGAGAAAAGTCAAATCTACTTCGGTTTTGGTTTCCGGTTTGGCATTTAATGAGCGAAAAAGTTTGGCATCGTCACGGCTATCACCGCTGGCCCGCCCAAAAAGAGCATAGGTAATAGCATCAAAAATTGTCGTCTTGCCGGCACCGGTATCGCCGGTAATAAGGTAGAGCCCACTTTCTCCCAATTTATAAAGGTCAATTTCCGAGCGCTCGGCATAGGGGCCGAAAGCGGAGATAACAAGCCTGGTAGGTCTCATTCTGCCCCCCAAATTTTTTCAATAATACCGCGTAAAAATTCGCTTTCTTCCGCATTTAGTTCGCGTTTTGTCATCTCTAAAAAAAAGGCGCTAAAAAGCTCAAGCGGGCTCTTTTGCTCAACTTTGGCAATGTCCATAGTGATTTTTTGGCTGCGGGTACGCTCGTTATCATAATCCAGCATCATTAAATTGCTATATATGCCGCGCAGTTTCAAAGCCGCATCCGTTATATCGTTCTCATCGGTTAGTTTTACATAAATATAATCATCGGCTTTTAGCCCCATAGCCAATTGCTTTTGCCGAAACTCCGGAGAAATTATTTCGGCAAAACTCCCTTTAATTTCACGAAGTTCGTGGTTTGGTAGCAGGGGTATTTCGCGCATTATTATAGGCGCCAATTTGCCTTCTTGCGCCTCGCCTAGCTCCACTACCGTTAGGGATTTCCGCTGCCCGGCTTCCGAGAGGGAATACTTTAGCGGCGTACCGCTATAGCGCACACGAACCTGCCCAGCCGCATCGTAAGCCACATTTTGCGCTTTATGAATATGGCCGAGGGCCACATAATCAAAGCCGGCAAAAACCGCCGCCTCGACATTATCGAGCCCGCCCACGTTTTCTTCTGATTCGCTTCTTTCGGCACCTGTTACAAATTGGTGCGCCAAAAGCACATTGCGTCGCCCGGCCTTAAAGTTCATCTTACTAAGGCTAAGACGCACAGCCGAGGTATAATCGGTCACTTTACTGCGCTCTTCAGCGCTCTGCAGACCGGCCCGCACCACTGCCGGGCGCACAAAAGGCAGCAGCCAAATATCAACTGCGCCAAACTCATCCTGAAGAGTCACCGGAGTAAAAGTGCCGGAATAGAGCGGCGACATATAGATATTCTCATTCTCCATGAGCCGCCCGCCGAAAGCCAGGCGTTCAGCCGAATCATGATTGCCGCAAAGGACAAACACTTTGGTGCCAGTAGCCGCCAGAGCCACCAAAAAATCATCTAAAAGGCTCACCGCCTCGGCCGGCGGCACCGCTTTGTCATAAATATCGCCGGCGATAAAGAGGGCATCCGGCTTTTCAGCTTTAACAGCCGTCAAAATAGCTTGCAAAATATGCTGCTGCTCGCTAAGCATCGAGCGTTCGCACACTCTCTTGCCGATATGTAAATCTGCCGTATGGATAAATTTCACCTTGGACTCCTTTCAGCTTTGTCATTTTTAGCGCAATACAAAGTTCTATAAAAGGTAAAAATTCTCTTTGCCGTTTTTAAGAGGCAGTGAATTTTTATCAAGCCTTTTTAGTAGCCCAAAGACCGCCCAACATGGCCATATTGGCGGAAGCATTCGCTTGCACCACCCAAGAGCCGATTAAAAGAATAAGTTCCTATAAAGAGCTCCTCTTATATAGCCTATATTTTAACAAAAGTGGGTTAATTTTTTAGTAAAAGCCTAAAGTGCGAAAAAATGATTAGTTATCAAATACATCAAGGGCGACATTGGTGTGATTAAGGAGTTGGTAACAAATTTCGCCGCCGGTGAAGGGCCCAACAACAGCTGCGCCCCGCTTGCCGAATAAATCACCATCAACAAGAATTGAGCCGCAAGAGCAAGTAAAGACACGGTCGGCACCTGGAATATCTTCGTATTTATCGCTAATTTCTTTGAGACTGTCGCCAACCGGCCTGGCTAAGTGATATTTTACATCTTTGAATAGCGGCGCATAGCAGGTAACCACACCGGTTTTCTCATCAAAAGTATATGCCACATTAACAGAAATACCGGAATAATCGGTCATGAGCGGCAAACGCGAAGATTCTTTATGAGCCATTATATATTTGAAAAAATTCTCTTTTTTGCCATTAACCAGCACATCGCCGATGACAGCATTTGTAGTTTTCTCCACTTCAATAACATCGCCATCACTCTCAACATAGGGGTTAATAGAAGAAGCTTCGGTGATTTTATTATTCGGTAACTCTACATGGAGAACAACGGCCTCTTCATACAAAGGCTTGCCGCTATTACAAAAAACAGCGGCTTTCTTAGTAGCTTGGTCTTCATAGCGAACCATAGAAACCCAGCCGACTACCGGTTTTTGGGCAAATCCTTCAATTTGCATGGCATTGCCGAAAAAGTCGATCCAGAAATTGCTGCGCTGAGGAACTATAATAATGCTATAGCCATGAGAGTAAGCATCATTATAAATATTTTTAATTGTCTCGGCTGTATAAGATACGGCCTTGGCATTTAGAGCATAGGCGGGGATTTCTTTAACATATATTTTATCTTCACAGATGCAGCCGCCCTCCGGGGTCATAAAGTAAGGTGTTGTTCCGCCAATCCACTTTCCGGCCGGCAATTGGGAGAGCAAGGATTCCACACCGGCAAGAGATAAAACTTTGCCAGCATTAATCATAGCACTTACTTCAGCAACAGAATATAAGACTTTTTTCATGATTCTCCTCACGCGTGACCTAAAATATTAAGGATATCTTTCTTCACGCTTGGTAATTGTTGGTTATTAAGATACAAATTGAACAATTCGTGAACACTGCTGGATATTTTACTTTTGTCGTATTTAATATCCATCTTCAGCCGCGACAGCAATATATTGGCCGCCAAAAAGTTTAATTTTATTAATTTGTCTCCAAGGATCAGCTCTTTCCAGATAGGATTATTGATGTCACTAGCAATCACAGTGAACTCCTCAATGCTGAATGTTTAGGACATCTCCCCCCGGGTGGGAGCAACAAAATTAATGTGACATATAAAAAATGAAGTGTCAACAGCAAAAAAGGGCAAAAAAAAAGCCCCTTTCGGGGCTAATTTTTTTCCCAAGTTCCCCCTCGCTATTTTCGTAAGAAAATGGAGAGGGGGCTAGGGGGTGAGGCTCTGGCAGCTACCTACTCTCCCACAGCCTTACAGCTGCAGTACCATCGGCGCTAGAGGGCTTAACTACCGAGTTCGGGATGGTACTGCAGCTGTAAGGCTGTGGGAGAGTAGGTAGCTGCCAGAGCCTTACAGCTGCA
>JAEEML010000036.1 GCA_016283195.1 Deltaproteobacteria bacterium
GGCGGCTCTTACTGCCCGCATGACCTCACTTGCATCGGCGGCGTTTGTAAAGAGAGCTCTTGGGATGATTCTTGCGAAAACGGCGGCTCTTATTGCCCGCATGAACTCTCCTGCATTGATGGTGCTTGCCGCGCTTTAAGCAGCGATGAACCCTGCGAGCAGGGCGGCTCTTACTGCCCGCACGGTGAAGCTTGTATCAACAAGAAATGTCAGCTTTTTAGCGCAGATAACACCTGTAGTCCCACTAATCCGAATGGTTATTGCGCCCACGACAAAGTATGTGTAAGCGGACGCTGCCGGGAATATGTCCCAAGCGATGAGTGCAGCTGTGATAATCCATCAGGCCAGTGCGCCCAGGGTTCCTCCTGTTCCTGCCCGGATAGCGACCCGGCCACCTGCACAACGGAAAATTGCGCTTGTAAAGCAACTGTTATTTTCTGCGACGATGCCCACACCGATGGCGTTTGTCTCGAAAACGGCACCACCTGTATAGCCGGCAAATGCCTCTACCCTTGCAGTAGCGAGCACAACGGCTATTGCGCCGGCGGTTTGGAGTGCATAGAAGGATCCTGCGGCGTGCGCTGCTCGCCGGAAGCGCCAAATGGTTACTGCCCAGGTAATTTCAGTTGCATAGAAGGCACCTGCCGCGGCGAATGCTCACCTACACTACTTAACGGCTGGTGCCCGGGCGATGAGATATGTAAAGAAAACGGTGTTTGCGGGACAAAAGATGCCGATACCGATGACGGCAATAGCGATGCCCAAACTGATGATGACGGCAATAGCGATGTTGATGGCGACAATACCGATGAGCCCCCGGCACCAAACCCCGATAACGATGACCTCAATAATAATCAACCCAAGAGCGGCTGCGATTGCCACGGCGCCGGCTCCCCGGCCGATATTTGGCCCGCAGCTCTTTACGGCTTATGGTTTATTTTAAAACGCCGCCGCCCTGTCTTATAATTTTTCTCTGTTTTTCTAAGAAAAAATTTAGCAACTTGTAATATTACCCAGCGATAATACATAGGTTATTTGGGAAATCCCCAGGAGGTAACAATATGGTAAGCGGAATTTCCGGTGCAAATAAATGGAATCAGGTAATATCAGCTACAGATGATTTGCCTAAGAAAGCAGCACCGGCAACTACACAAGCCAAAGATTATAACAATGTTGCCGATTCCTTTGAAAAAGGAAATCACACAATGGCAGGCGGCAAAGCCGCTCTTTCGCTACCGGCTTTCGGCTGCACGCCGGATGCCGCAGCCGTGGCACTCCCCAAATCCAAAGACCGTTACGACCTCGGCGTTGTAATAAAAGGCCTAAGGCCGGAGGTTAAAGAGAGCAGTGCTTGGCAAAAACTCCCCAGCGCACGCCGTGAACAACTGATGGCCAGCGAGGGCTTTAGTACTCTTGCCGGTCCTATGCAAAAAGAAGTTGCCTCCTTAACCGGCCGCCTCTCCGATTCTGCCTTAAAAGACACTTTGCGCTTACTCGATAATTCTGCCAAATTGCCGCACGAAGTGCGCGAAAAGCTGGTATCTACCCTAAATAAGGCGCCGCTCAAAATGCCCTCTCCGGTAAGCGGCGATGGTCTGCATCTGGACGTTAGCCGCCTTAATGCCGGGGCAGAAGCTCCTTTAAATAAGCCGCTACTTACTCTTGTAAATAGTCCTGATTTTCTTAAAGCCGACGCAGACACCCAACTGGCCATTGTCTCTCAATGTTATAATGCGCCCAATCCAAGCTCGGTAAGCAATTTGGCAAGGCTCACAAAAATGGCCTGGTTCAAGCAATTTTCCCTGGCCGATCAGCAACGGGCAGCCAAATCCATAGCCTATCTGGCCGAAGTCGGCGCAAGTAACCCAGCTTCTATGCAGGAAAGAATCATCAACAATACGTTGGACCGCCTCTTTTCCGGTACCATCGTTATAGCTTATGATGATATTGTCGATGACTTTTTCTCCACCACCTATGGCTACGCGACTACCAAGGACGATACCCCAAATATTGTTTTTAACCGTGCCATTATTCCGGCCGGCAACGAGCCTTTCCCTAGGAATGACAAAGACGCCTGCTTCGGTGTTTTGCAAACCTTTCCTCATGAAGTCAATCACACAGTAAACGGTGATATAAACCGCTCCACTTACCAGTATTTTCAAGCTGAGTACCGCGCTTGGTATGTCGGTTTCGTGGCCCAGTTTGGCCGCGAGCCCACCATGCAGGAAGCTTTTGACCGTTGTGTGGATATATTCAATGCCTACCCGTCAATAAATAATGCGCTCATAAATAAACCTGAAGAGAGCAAAAAAATAATTGATTTTATGAATCAAATGCTTCTTGTTAAAGTACATCCGGAAACTACCGGCGGGCGCATTTTAACTAATGCCATGCTGGGTTTCATGACTGTTCCCTCTTCCCTTGGGATCAGCCCGGTCGGTAAAGGCCCCGCCCCCACACCAGACCTTTTACTAAAACCGGATTTAGATAATTAAATCGCTCTTTAATTTATCAAAAAATACTCTTGATCTCTGCCAGTTGCCTCTAGCGCTTAGAGATTGCCGATGATATAATGCTTTCGCTGTGTTTTGCCCAGCGAGGAGGTTCCCATGGTCAGAACCAAAAATTTGTTTTTAAAAATCGCGATATTATCGCTTCTATTGCCAATTTTTACCACTCTTCCAGCTTGGGCTATCGGCGAATCCTCCACCCGTTTTACCACCTATGTACCACCCAATAACGAATCGATGAAACGATTTTCCATGCTGGTTATCACGGCTACCGGTAAAGGTCCGGGCCCAAACGGCGAAACCACAGTCAATATTTGGGATATGCCGGCCGATTATTGCACCGATTCCAACTGCGACCCTTACGGCCTCATGCAAAGTGGGAGCAATGGCTCACTGGCAAATTGCTCCAACAGTTTGTGCACTTTTACCGCCAGTAGCGCTAATTTTGCTAGCGACGATGTGGGCCATTATTTAGTGGTGCATAGAGGCGAAAACAACAACGAAGTTTTTCTGATTAGCGAATATGTCGCTAAAACTTCTGTTAAAATCCTCAAAGTAGAAGGCAATGCACCAAGTGCCGGAAGCGCGCTTTCCTGGGCTGAAGCCCGGGCGGCATACAAAAAAACATTTACCGGCGTCGCTATTTCCAATAGGACAACCATCACCAAAAACGGCGCTTTTAAAGATGATGATGCCGACCATGCTTATATTACTTTAAGTAGCGATAAAAACAAGATATTTACTCTAAGCGGCGTAACAGCTCCCAATAAAGGTGAGCTTAATACAGCGCCTTCTGCCACCAATAATCTTACTATGACCATCAGCCGCCCGCCGGATATCGACGACAGCTTTTTTGATGTCAAGCTAAAACGGGGTGAAAGTTTTACGGTGATGATTCTCGATAGCAATCCCTGTATTACCGGTACCGGCACCTGCAAACCGTTAAATGACTTAAATTCTCAAAGTACTTTAGACGCTGCCGCTTTGCGCTCCAAATTTGCCGAACTTGAACCTGATGATACCCAAAAACTGGCTTTGGAAGCGGCTTTTACAACTAATGCTCGCAAAATTGTCTATGACGACGAGCGCGATGGCAAAAATAATCCGCTGCGCGATGGTGACTTTTTTATCATTAAATCCGATTCTCCGGTTACCGTTTATACCGCCTCCCGCTCTGATTATGAGCACGATTACGCTGTTAGCGACGGCAAAAACTCCATCGGCCACAATTTTTATTTCTTTGCCGCTCCCGGAGCGCGCGGAAACTATGGCGCTCAGACGACTTACCCTATGACCGATCGCGATATTGAAGTCATTGCCTATAGCGACGACACTTATGTCACTCTTTATGAAATAGGGCTTTATGAAGAGGCGAAGACTTCCGGCTCTTGCGACAGCAATAATCCAGGTTGTCTCTGTATCAACTATACATGCCAATCAGCTATAGCCGAAGCTGATTGGGAAAACCGCACAAAAGTAACCATCAAAGGACTTGACCACTTTGAACTCGATGCCGGCCAGAGCCTCAATGTGTGGAACCGCACCATTGCCAATAAAGTAGCAAATGGTGAAAGTTTGGCGAGTTATCAGGATTTAGGCCTTGGCCTTTTAAAAATGGGCCATAGCTATTATCTGGAAGCTACCCGGCCGGTAACTGTGCAATTTGGTGCACTGCATGAAGCCAAAGCAACCGGTAACGGGCGCGGCCACGACGGCGGCGGCATGGTGCCCTCTTCCAATGGTACAAGTTCCGGTAATCTTTTCTATTTTACTATTCCCTTTGAAGGGAATAATATTAACGAAAGAGAAATTCGGGCTATTTCCTTTGATGATGATAATGTGGTTTGCCTTTATGGCTTTAATACATCTTCCAAAGCCTGGGAGCCGCGAATATTAAACGGGGCAACAGCCGCCGAACCGTGTGTTACTTTGCAAACCAATGGTCGTCTGGACCTCACCGGTAAAGATTCCAACTCCTTAACCCAGCATCACCTCTTTAAATTAACCGCCAGTGCGGGTAAGAAGGTGGCTCTTACCGAAACCAACTGGCTAGAAACCGCCAGAGGCGATGGTGACAACGGCACCGCCGATATGTCGAGTTTCGTTTCCGCCCAAAACAGCGAAGACGAATTTGCCAAAGAGGTGCGCTTTTTGGCCTATATGCCGCCGCCGGGCATAGCTGGCAATGTGGCAAACTTTGAAGCTAATTTTAGTAATCTATATATTTTTGCCGAAAATAGCGCCACCACGGTTACCGTAAGGCCTACGGATATTACCGGTACTATGCCGGCAGCCTGCCGAACTACATTCCCCGATGAAAATCAAACTTTACGCAAATATACCATTAAAAAAGACGGTTTTGTCAATTTCCGCCTTAATAATGATTGCTATAACGCTTTAAATGTGCCACCCAATATCCGCCCCTATATGGAAGTTATTGCCGATAAAAATGTAGCTGTCATGGTGAGTAGCCACAACGATAACTGGCTAAATTACACCACCAGCCTTTTGCCGGCTACTCCTAATATCTCGGCCAGCGTGGAGCCGCCGCTCCTCTCTATTACCCAAAACAGCGCCGGCTCGGCCGTTACGCGCCTCGATAAAGCCAAAGTGGTTGTTGCTGCCCGCCACCTCTTCCCCATTAATCGCTCCGATCCCATGGCCGGCTCCGTTATTACTATTGATGTCCCAGACGGA
>JAEEML010000037.1 GCA_016283195.1 Deltaproteobacteria bacterium
GCCTCTGGCTTAGCCGGGGCTTGTGCCCCGGCCAGACCTCACCCCTGCAACTATGCGATATTATTGACTAATCCCCCTCTCCCAAGCGGAGAGGGGAAAATGAAGTGTGCCCTTCAAAGTAGACACATTCTCCGAGATGGCACACTGCTAAGGCGTTCCACTATAGCTCGGTGGTCGTTTATGAAAAACATTTAAATTCGAATAGATGGGCCCTCTCTATTTGTAAAAATGGAGACAATATGTAGTGACCTCACTGTGTAAGTCTCGTGGATTTACCTGTGATATTACCGATGTTAAACAGCGGTAAAAGGAATTACCGCATTACAAGGAGGTCACTATGCTTGATTATAACACAATTTATGTTGGAATGGATACCCATAAAAATTCTACTTCTCTTTGCGCTTTTTACGAACCGACACGCGAATATTTCGAGCCGGCTAAAGTGGGAACTTTTGATGGCATACTCAATTATTTGAAAAAGCTGACCAATTATAAACCAGGCATCAGAATTATTTGTGGTTATGAGGCCGGGTGTACCGGTTTTGCGCTTTATCGTTACCTCACAGCTCATGGTATTAAATGTCGGGTTATTGCTCCATCTACCATTAAGGAAGAACGCAGCAAACGGCGTGTTAAAACTGATAGACTCGATGCCCTAAAACTCGCTCAATCCCTGGCATTTGACCAATGTAAGTTTGTCGCAGTGCCAACTACTGAAATAGAGGCTATTAGAGATTACATTCGGATGCGCGATGATCTTAAAGCTGAACTTAAACGCATTAAACAGCACATTAAAGCCTTTTATTTGAGGCACAACAAACAATTCGACAAAAAAGAATCTTGGAATATACAACATCTTGCTTGGCTCAAAAAACTAACTTTTACCGAACCGTTACTCCGCGAAACTCTTGATGAATATTTAACACATTATAACGATTTGATAGACAAAATAGCTACTCTTGATAAACGTATTTTAGAAATCGCCGAGCGTCCGGAATACAAGAAGAATGTTAAAAATTTAAGCTGCATTAAAGGAGTTACACCTTTGTCTGCGTTAGCCTACATCAGTGAAATCGGTGATTTTAATCGTTTTGCATCAGCTAGCCAATTTGCCTCCTTTTTGGGACTAACTCCGGGCGAATATTCCAGTGGCGAAAAAGGACAAAAACTTGGTATCACCAAAGCAGGAAATACGCATATGCGTCGCTTGCTGATTGAAGGTGCTAACACATACAAAAGAGGAGCGGTTAGCACTATATCCTCAACAGTAAAACAAAGGCAAAAAGACGCGCCGGAAGAAATAATAATGTATGCCAATAAGGCAAGCCGCCGCTTACTGCGAAAATATCTCAAACTGACAATCGACAAGAATAAACCCAGCAATGTGGCAGCAACAGCTGTGGCTCGTGAATTATCCGGATTTATATGGGGAATGATGACAGACCGCCATCAGGTACCACCGGCAGCACCAAAGCAGGAAATAACAGCAAAAACTCTTTTACAGGCGTTAAAACGCGATGTTAAACGGCAAGAAGAAGCCGCTAAAGAGCAGAAACATAGTAAAAAGAAAACTAAGAGTTCTAGTGATATTAAAACTGAAAGTATGTAATTACAGGTAATTAGGGAACAACGGCGATGACAACAATAACCTCGTATGAAGGCATCTGGGATGAGACAGAATGTAGGTTTGAGCTATCCGCGAGCCCTCTCTGTGGCACTTAAATGTGATCCACGCATGGAGACTTGAGAGATGAAGGAGCTCACGACGGACCATTGGCCTGTAGGTAACCAATCCACGAATATCAGAGTGGTCAAATGTCGAAGAAATTCTGTCTCATCCCCAATGCCCTCAGATGGGTTAAAAAACGGAGCTTGCACATGAAAGAATTCTAAAAAATACCATTGACAAACGGTCACTACATATCAGAGGGTGCGCTGCCAAATTTCCACGACTTGTGGGGTGAGGGCGCCGCAGGCAGAGGGGCGATTTTCTTAAATGACTTGCTTCTAACAGTGAATTTTTTTCGAAATTTTTCGGCCAGGTAAGCTTTTGAAAGCTATTTTTGCGCCGGCTTAAGATACTCTCTTATCCCCGCGGCAATGCCTGCTATGAGTTTTTCTCTGTACTCCGGAGAGGCCAATAGCTGCTCCTCATGCGGATTACTGATAAAATTACATTCTATTAAGATAGCGGGCATTCTGGCGCCTAAAAGAACATAGAAAAGAGCTGATTTAACCCCTTGATCTTTAACTCCTAATTCATTGCTGCCGATAATGTCCATGGTTTTACTCTGCACCAGTTCGGCCAGTTTTTGTGAGGAGGCAGTTATTTGATTCATCTTTAAATCATTCAGTACATGCTCCAGCGGGGTAACCTCTTCGCTGCTAACGCTGTTTTCCTGGGCCGCCAGGCGCTGGCTGAAACGGTCGTCGGTATTGTTGAGGTAATAAGTGGAAAAGCCGCTTAGGGCTCGCTCGGTGCTGGCATTACTGTGCAGGGAGATAAACAGATCGGCCTTTTGGTTGTTGGCAAAAGTGCTGCGCGCGGCCAGTTCCAGCTCTTTATCTTTATCTCTGGTGAGATAAATAGTGATATTTCCATCGTTTTTTAATTCTTCGGCCAAGAGGAGGGTGAGGTCTAAAGCCACATTTTTTTCTTGCAAGCCGGTTGGTCCTACCGCGCCGGTATCATCACCGCCGTGGCCCGGATCCAGCACGATTATATAGTTTTGCTCTTCCGGCTCCGGCGGTGGAGTTACCATTAACTCGCTACTCACCGGCTCCACCTCTTGGAGAGCCGGCTTTTCCTCAGCGGCAATTGCGGGTTTGGGCTTTATTTCCAGATCAATGGCCAATCTTGTCGGCTTGGCGAGTTTGGAAACTTTATAATTATAAGCGCCGGTTAAATCAAAAACGAGGCGCACTTCGTCCTTGGATTTTTGCCCATAACGCAGCTTTTTTATTGCTTTTTCCGGCAAATTTTTAGTGGGCAACGTAGCGGGGTTTAAAAGCAAATGGCGAAAATCAATATAGAGGCGATCGGGGAGATTTTTATCAATGTCTGCCGGAATAAAACCATGAGAATATTCAGGAATATTATTTAAATAAAATAATATTCTAATATGGTTTTCACTCTCTAAAACCCGGCTCTCTGTAATCTTGGCTTTTCTAGCGGGCTTTTTTTTCTTGGCCAGGCCGCTATACGGAAAAGCCAGCAAAAAAAGAAGCAGCGGGCAGAGCGCTAAAAGGAGCTTTTTAGAGGTAAATATTTTCATCATCAGCCACCAAACGGCGGCGTAAAGCCCATATTTTTGGCTATATCCATCACCGCCTGCCTTTCTTCCGGCGAAAGAGCGGCTATTTTTTTGGATAATTCTTTGATTTTGCCCGGGCCTAAAGCCTTCATCAGCTCAAAGAAAGAGGGCTTTTTATCAGGATGCGCGGCCATGGTTTTTTGCAAAGCTGTAAGGTCTAAATCAGCGGCCAGATCGCGCAAAATATCCATGGGGGCCCTGTGCCCGTTGCCCGGGGCGGCAGTAACCATTGCCGTGAAGCAAACGCGCTCGCCGGCAAAATTATGCCCGATGCCTTCTTCTTCCAGAGCACTTAAAAGGGCTGAAAGCGAGATATCCTGCTTATGGCAAAAAGCTGCCAGCTGAGCCGAGGGAAAAGAGACGGCAGAAGCCGGGAAACCGTTTTTATTTAAATTACTTTTTACCTTTTCCACTGCATCAGTAAGAGCCATTTTGTTTTATTTTCTCCTTGTCTATGGCTTGACTTAGCCGCCTAAGGGCCTCTTGGGCCGGGCGATATTCCGGATGATACTCCAGCATTTTTTGAAAGGCCAGACGGGCGAGTTCAAAGTGGCCGCTTTTTTCGCGCAAAAGGCCGATATGATGCCAGGCATAAGAATCCGGTTTAATGTTGATGGCAAATTGAAAATCGCGTAGGGCTGCCGAAAAATCCCCTTTTTCCTGGTAGATAAGGCCCCTTTTATAATATAAATCGCTGAGCAACACCGTAGCCGCCGGCGCGGTCATTAAGGTGGTTAAAAGATCGCTATTGGCACTCTTTTGGGCAATTCTGGCAAGAGCTCTTATTATGTAAAGAGCGTCTTTTTCGCTTGGGTGAGTCTTTAAAAGGGGCTTAAGCAGATTGATAGCTTCATCAAAACTGCCGCTATCGGCTAAAATCATAGCCCGGCAGCTCTTGGTCCAATAGCTATCTGGCAGAATTTTTTGGCTTTTTTCGCAAATAAAGGCTCTTATGGCGGCATCATTAAGGCGCTCGCCGATATTATAAGAGAGTTGCAAAGCACTTGGAGTTTGGGCGGTAGCGGCAAAATTGTAGCGGATAAAGGCCTCTTTTAGGGCCTCTTTTTCATTTAGTTCCAAAAGGGCAGTGAGCAAAATACGCTGAGTCTCCGCATCGCTCTCAGCTCCTAAATTTATTAAAATATCTTTACCCTGCCCGGCCCGCCAGAGCATATTAATCAATTGCTTTTTGTCTTTGGATTGGGCGTTTTCCAAAGCGAGGCGCAGCTCCAAAAAGGCCTGTTCACGGTGGCCGAGGGTATTTAGAGCATGGCCGGCAGTATAGTGGGCAAACCAATTTTTAGGCCACAAGAAGAGGGCGCGGTTCACATAATGGAGCGCTTCGGTGGCTGCCTCTTTTTCGCCCCTTTGGGTTAAACTAAGAGCCATCAAAGTATAAGCATACCCATCGGCCGGCGCGTAGTGCAGAACTTTTTGCAGATTTTCTTTTAAGGCCTCACTGTTGCCGCTTGTAATGTAAGTTTGCCAGAGTGCATCATATTGTCGCGGTATATACGGCTTGGCTTTTATAGCGAGTCCGCAACTTATAAAAGCGAGCAAAATAACCATAGCCAGCAAGGCTTTATGAGGATGGTACCAGCCTGGTACATCACGGCGGCGTCTGGCGGTAATAAGAATAGATAAGAATATGGCAATAGCCATCATAATAGCCGGTGAGCGCCAGTTGAAATCGGCTAAGTTATGGATAAACCAAGCCAGTAGGCCGATAAGAATAGTAAGCTCGCTGGCCCCAAGGTGGCGGCGGCGGAAAAATTGCCAGAGGAATAAGGTGCCGAGGGCTAGGATAAGTATGCTGGCCGGAATGCCGAATTTTAAGGGCAAATCCAAAAAAATATTTTCGGCATAGCTGACACTTTTAAGAGCTTCCCGGCCATCGTTAACATATTGCGGGTAGAGGGTGGCAAGAGCCTCGGAACCGGCGCCGAATTGCCAGAATTTTTTAGTAATATTCCATATTTCAGGAATGCTCGCAATTTTTTCGCCGGATAAATCAAATTCATTTACCCCAAGGGTTTTGAGCTCTTTTTGCAACCTATAAGCGCCTACACTCCAGGCTGCGGGGAGAGACAGCAAAGTTACCAGAATAAGGCTTAAAACGCCTTTTTTGCCCAGGTGTTTATGGCCGATAAAAGCTAAAATTATGAGGCCTATCGCTGTTGTAATTATAGCTGCCCGGCTGGCAGTTAAAATAAGTCCGAGCAGCGAAAGAGCAGCCAAGCTGCCACCCCAGATTTTTTGCTCCTTTTCGCCGTTTTCATAAAGAGCGAGAGCCAGAGAAGCAAAAAGTGCCAGTGAGTAAAAAGCGGCCTGAAAATTGCTGTTTATAAAAGTGGCCGGAAAGAGAGCATCGCTCACTGCGCCGGGCGGATAAAAACGGGCACTAAAGTCCGGTAGGGCGCCGGCCAGTAATAAACTCATAAGTGCCGAGAGCGCTCCCAGGCTACCAAGAAGCCAGAGCGGCCAAAAGCGCCTTTGACTGCGGTGGCCAAAAAACGCTGATAAAATAATGAGATAGATAAAAAAGACCAGAGTTCTCACCAGAGAAAAAAGCGTCTCGCCTGGAGTTAAAGAAATAGGCAAATATTTAGGGCTAAGGCCATCAGCCCCCTTAAGTAGGTAGTTTAAAAGGTCATAATTGGCCGGAGCTAAAAAGCTTACCAGCCCCGTGGGCCAAAAAATTACGGCCTGGATAATTAAAATCAGGCACATAATAAGCATGAGCAGGAAGAGCGGCCGGGGCATGCGCCAGCGGATATTTTTTAAAAAAAGGCCGGCTAATAAGGTCGAGGCTGTGCCGCCCAAAAGCCATAAAGAAGTATTAGGATGCACTCCGCCCCAAAGAAGTACTGCCAGCACAAACCAAAAAAGAGCTAAAAGTTGCAAGAGGAGGTCTGGCATAGTAACTTATTATTATTAGTTATTCTGCATCATAAAGATAACGCATGGCCTGGGCGAAACGGGCCTTCCAAGAAGCTTCGTTATGCCCTTGCCAGCGCCCCACCAAATGGCAAAGGTCTAAATCGGGGCGTAAATAATCGTGGTACGAAGAATAGCCGGCCGGCACCGTTTCCGACCAATAAAGCTCTTTAATTTTTGCCGGATTGGCACTCGGCGGCAAATTCTCCAGCGCCTCGGCGCCTTCTTGCAACCATTCCTGGCGCACGGCGAAACCCTTCTCCACGAGAGCATTGCGCAAATGATCAGTATAAACCCAGGCATCGGAGCTATAATTCTCTTCGCTGTCTTCGGCAGTATAAATGGTGCCGTTATCGAGATAAATTTTTAAATTTGGCTTAATGGCTGTTTTCTTTACTAAATCTTCCAAAGATTCATCGCTTAAATTAGTACGCTCATCGTCTAAAGAGCCCACCCATGAGGAAGGAGAAAGGGCTGCTACTTTGCCAAAAATATTGGGGTGCTGCCAGGCAATGCGAAAAGCTGAGAGGCCGCCCAGAGAGCTACCGGCAATAGCGGTATGCAGAGGATCGCTTTTGGTGCGAAATTCTCTATCGATAATCGGCTTTAAGGTGCTTATGACATAATCTGTATAATCGGCAAGTCGTGGCAGAATATCGCTATTATTTATATTGCAATGGAGGTATTCGGCTTCACGGTTTTGGGTGGTGATACCAACAACGATAACCGGAGCTATTTCTTTGTTATTGATGAGATTTTCCAGAGTGGTATCAACATCCCAGGTGCCGTAAGGTGCCTTGGGATTACCATTAAAAATGTTATCTCCGTCTTGCATATAGAGGACACCTAAGCGCTCGTGCCCGGTAAAGTAGGCGGCTGGGAGCCACACTAAAATGTCTCTGGATTCTTCGCCCAGATTAGATGGTATATTAAGGCGCATGATCCGCGAGCTGCTTATTTGGTAACTGACCGAATTGCCGTTGCTGCCAAAATCTATATAGGGATTATGCGGATCGGCATACCAATTATCCGCTTGGTGTTTGAATTTATAATATAGCCGGGAATTACGGCTATGATTCTTAGTGAGATAACGATAACTATTATTAAAAGCTACCTGCATTTTTTCCTGAGTATCGGCCCAACC
The DNA here is from genome assembly GCA_016283195.1 of Deltaproteobacteria bacterium. GTDB lineage: Bacteria > JAEEML01 > JAEEML01 > JAEEML01 > JAEEML01 > JAEEML01. Next base: position 7,396 of record JAEEML010000037.1, read on the forward strand.
CGGTTCGCTGGCTAAGTAAATATCTTCGTTTGGTTGGGCCATGGTGACAAAGAGGATAGTATCACCCTCGCGTACGGGGCCGTCGTAGTTCTCCCAAAAGAGCGCCAGTTTGGCAGCATCACCTGCCGCTTGCGCTTCCTGGAAGAGCTGATAGCGGGAAATGCACTTTTTGTCAACAGCAACATAGTTGTAATCGCAGAGGCAATAGGGCTGCTCGTTATCAAGCAAGCACTCGCCATGAGGGGCGCAGGCATAAGCGGCGCAAGGTGCTGCAGGAGTTATTATGTCGCTTTGTCCATCACTTTGTCCATCGGTAATATCATGGTTATCACTTTGCGCATCGCTTTGCCCATCACTCGGCTGATGGCTGTTATTGCCTGGATTGTTTTGGTTATTATTTGGGCCGCTATTATTATTTGTTTTTGCGGTGCCGTTATTATTTGGCAAATCATTTTCAATTTTTTCGCAAGAAACGGCAAGGAGCAGAAGCGCTAAAAAGAATAATCGGCCTTTTTTGAACATAATAAACCCAAATGCTTTTAGGCATTTTCGCCGGAGCGGGCTGCGCCAACTTTTTTATCCCAATCGAATTCTTCAATACCAAGCTCTCTTAATTTGGCTTGCTGTGAGGGCGAGAGGTTGACAAAGTTGCTGTTCATAGCTGCCGGCCATTTGCTGTTATCGGCTCGCTGGCGCCAGGAAATGGGCGACCAGCCAAGAGAAGAGACCACTGTGCGCTGCACCACGGAAAGCTCTTTCCATTCGAGGCCCAAAAGAGCTAGGAGCGGATGCTCGGGCTCTTTTTCCACTACTTCTTCGGTTTTAAGAACAGTTTTCAGTAGTGAGCTGGCTTTGCTGTTTTGCAAGGCGCTTTGGCTGACTTCCGGCGCCGGCGCAGCTCCTCTCGCGGCACCTAAGGGCGATTTATTGCCCAGCATTTGCCCGGCCGAACCGCCAATGACATTGGTGCGGGCGGCAGTGGCATCGCCGGAAATAACCACCTCTTCGGCTTGTTGCACGGGCTCCTGCGGGCCGGCGGCTTTAACTTGAGCTACAGCACTATCCCAAGCTTCCGGCGAAAAGCCGAGCTCTTTGGCCGAAGAGCGCTGAATAGAGGTGAGCTCGCTGAAATTGCGCGTCATAGCTGATGGCAGGCGGGCTCCGGAAAGTTTGCGCGAATTCCACATTTCGCGGGTATAACCGAGATTTTTCAGGCAGTTGCGCTCATTGGGGGTGATGTCGGTCCACTCTGAGTCAAAGAGCTCGGCCATAGAGCGGATAGAAGAGCCGCTGGCGGTGCCGATAGCCGGCCCCTTTTCGTTGACAATCCGCGGCTGGCCGCCCAGCTCGGCATTGGTGCTGACAGGAATACCCCACTCGTTGGTCATGGGCTTAGCCACTTTGGGCTGCGCCGGCGCCGGGGCCGCTTGCGCCATGGCGCCAAGTCCGGCCGCTCCGCCCAGAGCTTGGGTAATGACACTGGCGGTGATATCGTTGACGACAGCTTGCAATTTAGAGAGATCGATATTGCCGCTGGCATCCAAAATGGCGGCCGGATTGATGCCGCCGGCCATAGCGCCGGCCATGGGAGCAGCTCCTGCTCCGACTTTGCCGCCGGCGGCAAAAGCGGCCCCGCCGCCTAATTTGGAGAGATTGGCTGCCGCCTGGCCGCCGCCGCCAAAGAAGGCTCTGGTTGCGGCTTGGGACTGGGCAGCAGTGGCTTTAAAGTAGCGCGGCGGCGGAGTTTTGGAGCGGGTGCTCTTGGCAGCGGCTTTGGCACTGGCCGGGGGCCGCCTGGTAGTGCGCAATTTGCGCTGGGCGGCTTTAGTGGCCTCCTTATATGTTTTGATGCGCTTTTCGGCAGCTTCGGCCCGCTCATTGTAAAATGCCAGTGTCTCCGGATCTAAGGAGCTATTTTCCGGCAGAGCCAAAGAGCCGCTCTTGGGCAATTTGGGCAGGTCGTTAAGATCTTCCAAATATTTGGCGCCGTTAAGGCTCTTTTCGTATTGATTGAGCGCGAGACCCACACTCTTGAAATAATTCATAATTTTTGCGGTATTGGCCGAGCGGGCTTTGGAGCGGGCTTCCGGGTCGTCAATATCGCCGACATTTACCAAAGTGGGCGGAGAAGGCAAAAGCCCGGCCCTAGCTGCTGTCTTGGCAGCACCGAAATCGGCTTTGCCGCCGGCTTTGAGTTGCTTGCCGATATCGCCTAAAAACTTATTGATGTTCGGCGGCTTTATAGTGGAAATATGCTGGGCCATCGCCTGAGTGGTCTCGGCAATCTCTTTGGGTCTCGCCTGGCCGACTGTAGCCATGGTCTTAGTTTGCTGAGTGGCCTTCATGCCCTGGAATTCTTTGGTATCAATGAGCTTTTCCAGGCTGGCTTTGGCTTTGCCGTCGCCGCCGGATTTAGCCAGAGCTTCGGTGGCTTTGCCCATAGCTGTGGGGGCCATGCTCTTAACCTTGGGGCTCTGTACAAAGTTCAGCATATTTTGCATACCTTCGCTGTTTTTGGCATCGGCGAAGGGGCGGAGCGAAAACTTGGCACTGCCCTTGGGCATCATGGAGAAGGCTTTGGAATCGGCAAAGTTGGCTGTATCATTGGCCGCTTTGGTATTGCCCTCTTTGGCGTGTTTCATCGCGAGATTACTGACATCGCGCTTTAAGCTGGCCGGAGCCGCCGGATTCTTTAAAAAGTCGCTCTTAATGAGGCGCTCGGCTGTGGAACCGGCACCGGGAGTTTTAGCCATAGTAGCCAAAAGCTCGCCGGCCTGAGTTGGCGAAAAGGCTTTGGAGAAGTCCTGATTTTCCGAAACGCGGTTAAAGTTGGCAAGACCCATATTAGCCGTTTGCGGGCTCTTGATACAAGCCTCTTGCAAATTGCTCTGCTGTTCCGGCGTGAGTTTGACATTTTTATTGGTAATGGCCTTTTGAAAATTTTTGGCAAAAGAGGGATCTTTTTGCAATTTGTTCAAAAGGTCGGTGGCGTTTTTGGCGTCTTTGGCATCGAGGCGCTGCTGCTTGGCGGTACCTAAAAGCGATTCGCCTTCGCTCTTTAAGGAATCGGTAGCTACCTTTTGATCGTCTTTGGTATCAAAGGCAGTTACTTGCACTTTGTTTTCAATAGCCGCTTTTTCCTTGGTTTGGGCGGTGCTTCTCGTGGTTTGTGTGGCTGTAGCCGCTTTGTTTTCTTCCTGCTTTTTTATATCTTTTTTGCGCAGGGCCTCAAGTGACTTATCGCCATCTTCCTGAATTTGCTGGCTTTCATTTTGATTTGATGTAGCAAAATTTTGCGATTCGATTGAGGCAATATTGACATCTACCGCTCTAACTCCGGCCATGATAATCCCCTTTAAGCAGGTAGCTCAGTTTTACTTTTACGAGCTACAACTCTACTTATACCGTTTATCGGCCAAAATGGGCTATAGTTTCTTGCAATATGTGAGTGCTTTGTGTGCTTTTTTTAGTGCGGAAATTGGATTCTGGCCAATTTTTCGGCCGCATCACAGGTGGGATCAAACAAGAGTTCCACTGAAGCGATATTGCTTAAACGGGTAGTCATGCTTTCCACAATGCCGTAAGAAATACCGTCGATAAAACCTTGCAAAGGCCGGCGATGGGCATCCAGGGCTTTGATAAATACCTGGCTGGAAAGCGGCAAGACAACCGGGCGGAAAAAGCTCGGAGAAAGCACATTGGAGCCAACTAAGAGCTGCGCACCGGAAGCGAGAGGAATCGGTGCTGCTCCCATAGCCCGGGCATAAGAGGTGGAACCGGCGGCTGTGGCAACCAAAACACCGTCGGCCACCAGATTTTCCAGGCGACTATGGCCATCTATGGAAACTGCCAGATGAGCCGTTTGGCCGCTGGCTCTTTCCACCCAGGCGTCATTAAAGGCCAGAGCGCTTTTGTGGCCGTCCGCGCCTTCAACTTCAACGCGCAGCAGCGGCAAATGTTCCACTAAAAGGCGGCGTTTTTCACCGGGAACAAAAGGAATTTCATTAAGCAAAAAGCCCAAATGTCCGGTGTTTATGCCATAAAAAGGAGCGCGTTTCCGCCAATGCTGGCGGATGGCGTGCAGCATCGTGCCGTCACCGCCGATAGCAATGATAAGATCGGGAGACTTTTCTTCGCTCTTGGGGAAAGTGGCCGCAAGAGCACAGGCCCGCTCGTTTTTGGGGTCAAAAACTATCAGCGGCTTTTCTGAGGTAATTTCCGCCATATAATGCATTTGTGGCGGAATACCGCGATAGAGGTGGTGGCGCTCTATGTAAGCGGCGCACTTTTCTTCCAGCCGGCCGTCCACCGGGTCATCATTATAGAGCCTTTTTCTGAGCTTTAAGCTGTTGCCGGTGCAATTTACTTTGATTAAGCGGCTGTTGGGCGGCAAATCGGCATTATCTATTTCCTGATCTTCTTCAATGACTACGGCAAAATGGGCGTTTTCCCATAACTTATGGCCATTTAACCATTGGCTTTGAATGGGCGAATGGCCGTTTTTTCCGCCTTTTATCATCTCTGAATAGACTACCAGCCAGGGTTCTCCCTGTTCGGCATAGCGAGCCAAAAGGGCTTCCGGTTCTTCCAAAATGCCCTCTTCAATGGCGCTTAAATCAATAACCAGATCTTTTATATGGCCAAAGGCCAGGTCGATGAGCGCGGCGCGGTGATAAGAGGGAATATCGCCGCCCAGGGGATAAGTGGGGCTAGCACCGTTGGGAGCGATAACCACCAGATCAAAAATCTTTTTTAAAGTCTCTATCTGCCTTAAGTGGTGGATGCCCGGCGGATTAAACCAATTGTTAAAAAGGGCTATTTCCATAGCTCTCCCTCCAGCGGAAGCATAATAAGACCAGTGGCGCTATAAAGTAAAACGCAATTCCGCTCCGATATTATGAGCCCTTGGGCGGTCAAAATAAAAGCCAGGGTGGGGCATAAAATGGTAACGCGCCCCCAGTGATAAAAGGTGATGGCGCTTGCCGTTTTGCCATGTATAACCGGTACTTAGGTCGATTCCCGGCTTGGCTCCGCCCTCAAACCAAATGGGCATGCGGGCTCTTAAAAATGGCCAGTGATTTTCGGCATAAGTAGCTTTAAAAAGCACCCCGAATTCCACTTTGCCTCTAAGTTCATGGCGGCGAATATGGTGCCAAAACCAGTCATAAGCTGTGGCTACGGTGAGCCACTTTAAGGGCGCATATTGCACTTCAAAGCGCACCGATTCATAACTTATAGCGCGAAATTTATAAGCCAGATCGCCGGGAAAGCCATCGGCCTGGTGGGCGGAAAGGTGCAAAACGGGATAGAGGCGCACAGCCAGCTTTTCTTGCCAGGTGGCGGCAAAATAGGGGCCCAGTTCGGCATAAAAATTATCCACGGCAAAGCGAATGCCGATGGGCAACATATAAATATGGGTGAGAGCCACCAGGCCAAAATCAAAACGCCAGTCGGTGACATTTAGGGAAACTATGGGAAAATCCACCCCGAAATTGCCGCGCACACTAACATGGCTGTTATCGGCTCCTATGTGCAAATAGCTATCGTAATCGGCGGAAAACACAGAATATTTTAAGGTTGGTTCTTCAAAAAAAGTGAAGGTAAAAGCGCTGCTAAAAAGCCAGATAGCCGCAAAAGTGCCAAAAAGGTAAAAGCGCCTTAAATTAGCCATTGGCACTTCCGTCATTGGCGGCCGGGGCGGCTTGGTCTGCGGGAGTTTCCTGTGGCATAGGCGCTGTTTCTTGCGGGGCGCTTGTTTCTTCTTCGGCTGCCGGTGCAACGCCGTTTTCATCTGCTTTTTGCGCCTCTTCCCGGGGGGCATTATCTGCCGTAGCCGCTTTTTCTTCTGCTACTGTTTTTGAAGAGGCAGCTGTTTCCGGTTCTGCGCTCTCTTCGGTTTCCGGTGCAGTTTCGCTGGCTTTTATCTCTTCTTCTTCTTCTTCTTCTTCTTTCATTAAATCGCTATTAGTTACCCTTGATTCGGTAAAGACGGGCTCGGAAAAAGCCACCGGATAGCGCTGCGCCTGATTATGCGGCGCCTGGAAGGGGTAAGCTTTGCGCTTTTCGAATTCTATTTTCCTCTTAGGTAATTTGCGCCCGGCTTCCCGGGCGGCGCGCCGCTCGCGCTCACCGTGGACAAAGCGTTTAAAGCGCCCGCCGTCAAGGCCCACTTTCCAAATGAGGCTATAAGCATATTCCACAGTTTCTTCAAAGATATACATGCGCGCGCCCAGCACCAGATCGCTGGGACCGATTTGAAAAGCGCGCTCCGCCCAGAGCTGCCAGAGTGGCTCTTTGGTGCGGTAAAGTGTGTTGCCCATTTCGATAATAAGCGGATTTTTCGTGAGTGTTTGGTAGTATGAAAAGCCCATATCCACGGCATAGAGGCGCCATAGGAGGGAAAGCTCTATACCGGAACCGATATTGGTGAGCTCATGTTTAGACCTATCTGGCACCGAAATGGCCAGCAAGCCGGAAGCGCTGCCGCCTACGCCCCAATATTTGCCCCATGGATGAAAATATTCGGCCGTGAGCTGAAAACTCACATTGTCGGCCACCGACTGCCCGGCATCATAGAGCTGGCCGCCGTGGTGCGATTCCAAGACATCTAGCTCAGCATGGAAATTTTTCACATCCACCTCGGTGCGCGAGCCGGCAGCAAAAAATTCTCTATGCTTCTCGGTATTTAAGAGGTACCAGGAGATCCAAAATTCCTGGTAAAAATGGCGCCCTTTGTAGCCTACCTGGGCGCCGGTATCGAGTGGCTGCTCCAGAGTGCGATCGCGATAATAGAGGGCATCGGAGAGGCCAAAGCGGTCTTCATTGTGCAACATACCGCCGGTGATAAACCAAGGCCCTTTTTTGGCTTCAATGCGCATCCAGGGAGCCAGCTGATCAACAATTTTTTCCGAGCCGAACTCGGTTCTAAGGTAAAAACCGGCTTCGATATGAAGCGGCCCCACATCATGCCAAATATAGGCGGCGCCGCTGGTGCCAAAGAGCGAATAGCCCTCGCGGAAGCGGTTGAAGTGCTCCAGATTATCCATATAAAAGTTAAAATCGAGGCGCGGTGTAAAAGCCTTGGCCGGAACGGTAGCCAAAAGCAAGGCAGCCAAAGTGGCCAGTTGGAGAAGTTTTTTCATAAAATCCTCTGATAATGTATAGTTTTATACCAAAAAGGTCCGGAGTATGAGTCCAAACACACTGCCGGCCCTTTTATCGCCATAATTTGGCAAAGGTCAATAGCTGAGCGTTATTAATCATAAAGCGCCATGCTATTTTCCGAGGCAAAAATGGCTGAAAATCTCGCTCAAAACCTCTTCGCTCACTGCCCGGCCGGTGAGTTCCGCCAATATTTTTTCAATTCTTGTGAGTTCATCGCTCACCAAAAGGCCCCACTCCGGTAAATTAAGCGCCTCCATAGCCAGTCGGCACTCGGCGGCCAGTTCGGCCATGAGGGAAGCCTGACGGGCACTCGTGAGTAACCCTTTTTCACCGGCTTTGGGAGCCATATCCCCCACAATCGCGGCCACTTTTTGAGTAAGCTCATGAAGGCCGGCTCCGCTTTTGGCCGAAATAGCGAGAGCCGCATCCGGCTTTTTAAATTCCGGCAGATCGGCTTTGGTAGCTAAAATTATATGCGGTATATCTTGGGAAAAATCCGGGAGAAGTGGGGCTTCCTTAGCTGTGCCATCGAGCAGCGAGAGAATAATATCAGCTTTACTTAGCTGCTCGCGGCTACGCTTTTGAGCCGCGGCATCGAGAGCATCTTGAGCCTCACCAAGCCCGGCTGTATCGGTTAAAAGCACTTTATAATCGCCCACCACCCAGGGAACTTCCACAAAATCCCTTGTAGTTCCGGCAATTTCCGATACCAGCAGGCGCTCGCTGCCGATAAGGGCATTAATAAGTGTGGATTTGCCGGCATTAGGTGCGCCGATAAGCACCACTTTGAGGCCACGGGCCAGACGCATAGCGGCTTTTTGCTCTTTAATAAGCTCATCGCTTAAAGCGGCCAGTTCTTGTAAAATAGCGGTAATGGGCCCCTTCTCCGGCAATTCAACATCATCCGGGTAATCGAGAGCGGCTTGTAAAGTAGCTTGCAAAGAGATGAGCCGCTCAGTAAAAATATTAAGTGTTTTCCCCAGCTTGCCTTCTACTTCCCGCAAAAAGCCGCCATCTTCAGCCATAACCTCATTGCTTAAAAGGCGGCTTAGAGCCTCTACTTGCAAAAGGTCCATTTTACCCTTTAAAAAGGCTCTTTCGGAAAATTCTCCCGGCCGGGCCAGGCGCGCTCCCTGGCGAATAGCCAGGTTAATGACGGCCTCAATAATTTGCGGATTGCCATGGGTGTGAATTTCCGCCAGTTCCTCACCGGTATAAGTATGCGGCGGAGGCATCAAAACGGCCAAAACCTGATCCAGCGGCCGCCCGTTTTCGGGATCGACAATATTGCCCAGATACAGCTTCCAGTAAGCTAGATTTTTGGCTCTATAGGGGCGGAAAATGCGCCGCACCAAAGCATGAACTCCGCTACCGGAGAGGCGAATTACCGCTACCGCACTCACTCCGGCCGGTGTTGCCGGAGCAATGATCATCTCACCGTTTCCTGCTCCCAGTTGCATGATTTTACTTCTGCTCTTTTTGTTTGGGTAAATTCACCAGCAGAGCGTCTTCTCCCCGCTTGGCTACTTTTATCAGCGCTTCGCGGTAAGCCGGATAATCTTCGGGCGAAATTTGCGGCAAAAGGCGCTTATAAGCACTATTAATTTTTACTTCGCGCCCGCTTGCCAGGCTTTGCCGTTCGGTTAAAAGCATACCGGCTATTTCCTCTTTAAAATCAGGTGGTAAGAAGGTCACTTTGGCTTTTTCCGGCAAGCGCACTGTGAGCTCGCTTTCATAGCCTTCGAGCCCCAAATACCAGAGCGGATAAAGGCGCGTTTCCAGTTTTACTTCGGCATTTTTAGGCAGCATATAAGGCAGCGGCAAGCGGATATCCGCCCCCTGGAGACTTATGCTCTGGCTGATATCCAGTTGCATAATAAGCTCCAGTGGCTTTTCTATCTCCTTGGCATTATTGGCTTTTACCGACATCAGGCTGGAGCCGGTAAAAAAGCTGTCGGAAAGGCGCATAAAGAATAATCTGGCCATTTCATCATTGCGCAAAACCTGGCGCACTGTAGAACCAAGCTGCCCGCGCATAATGAATTTAACCTGTGCATAAGCGCGGGTTTCGTCTTCCAAATCCACTTCCACAAAGAGGCTTTTTTTCTCCTTTTCCGGAGGGGCAAAAGGAATGCGCTCAAAGCGGTAAGCCCCGCTTTTTACATCCATTATCAGGGTGAGCGCTCCTTGATCGTCGAGGCGCAAATTGCCCAAATCGAGAGCATCGACCGTGGGATCCATAAAAAAGCCCTCTTCAATACCATCCTGCTTGGGTACATAGGTTATGGCATGATTAAATTGCTGAATAGGCAGATCTTTTTGCACTTCGCCGTATGGCCGCGTCAAAACAGATACATAATCCACTTTGAGGCCGATAGCTTCGCTCATGGCAATAAGCAGGAGGGCTTTATCCTTGCAATCGCCGTAACCCCGTTCCAAAACCAGCCCCGGGGCATGCGGGCGCACGCCGGCAATGGTGTTTTCATAATCATTCTGATAGCGAATTTCGCTGCTGACATAAGTATATAACTTCCAGAATTTATTTAGTTTTCCCTCTGTGTCTTTGGTTAGCTCCAGGCTGAGATCCGTTATCTTTTGCTCTTTTTGTAAAGCCGCTGTAATAAGGCTTTTATCCCAGGCAACATACTCATCCCAAGTGGGCACGGTGGTTACTACAACTTTGGCTAAATAATCTCTGAGCGGCGGCATACTGGCTTCGCGCACCATTGGTTTTACATGTTTAGCGCTAAATTCATAAAGAGTATAATCGCCGGCATCGTGAGTCTTAAGCTCCACTATATCCGGTTTGTTATAGAGCAGGGGCTTATCCTTGGGCACAGCTAAGAGCCAAATTGAGCTCTCATGCTGATTTTCCACTCCCTGGAAAAACCAGGCCGAAGAGTAGTGCTGGGGCAAAAAGGCCTCTTGCGGCGCATAGTGTACATATTGCACCACGGTGCTGGAACCCACTTCTACTCCCCGGAAACGAATAACGTTATTTCTGATTGAGGCGGCTTCCTGGCGGCTGCCGTCGGGCTGACGGGCATAGGCTTCCAGGATTTTTATGCTGCCGCTGGTGGGCAGGTTTTCGGCGATGATGGCATCGCGTCCTTCGGTGTTTAAGGCCCGCGTAATCTGAGTTACCACCCGCTTATAACTGCCATCGCGGTTAACTATGGTAATTTCATGGTCCAGGAGAAAGGCTTTGCTGGCTCCGGGGTAATATTCCAACTCATTACTTTTGTTGATTATTTCTTCAATATCGCTATCTTTGGGCAGATATTTGGCCACTAAATCGGTGTTGTTGTTTTGTAAATAATCAATAAGTTCTGCCAGGTTATGATTTTGCGGATCGCGCGTTAAAGCCTCCTTGTAATAAGCCAGGGCCGCTTCTTTTTGCCCCTCTTCGCGCGCTATATTTCCCAGCATTTGGTGGGGTTTAGCCCAATCGGGATCCTGCTCGCCAAGTACCTTTAAGAGCTCGGCTGCCGCTTGATATTTTTTTTGCCGTGAGCGGATAGCGGCTACTTTGGTGGCGACATTTTTACTTATCGGCTCCTTCCCAGGCTCGCCGCCCAAAAGTTTAAGGCCGTATTCTTCAGCCTCTTTATAGGCTTTATCTCTGGAATAATAGTTAAATAATTTATCAAGTGCCCATGGGGAAGCCGGCTCTTTTTTCAGCCAGTTTTTTAAAAGTGTCAGCGCTTCGTTTTTATAGCCCATATCTTCGGCCAGGGTGATGCGCTTTTGGGCCAGCCAGATGAGATCGGGAATGTTTTTATCGGCCTCAAGAAGCGCTGCTTTGGCCTCATTATTCCACCCGCGGCGTTCAAGAAATTCTACTTCGCTGATCTGGGCCAGGCGGTTAGCGGGAGCTTTTTGCTTAACAAGGGCCAAATCGCCCAAAGCTCTGTCCCAAATTTCTTTGTCGGCGTAGTAATTGGCTCTCATGGTTAAAAGCGCCGGGAGGGCTTCATCATCGCTACTTAAACTCTTTTGCAAAACATCGAGCGCTTTGCCGGCATAACTGTTTTTTAAATAGGTATTGGCGGCGAAATAAGTATAAAGCGGATTGGAGAGAGACTCATTATTTTGCAATAATTCCTGAGCATGGCGCAGCCTTGCCTGCATGTGGGCCGTTTCTATTTGTCTTAAAAGCGGCGCTTTACTTAGGGGCTTTTCGGTGCCCTCTATTTTCGGCGGTAAAACATTTAAAGTGGCTGTTTTTTGCGCCGCCGGCGCAGGAAATTCTTGGTCTATGGCGGAGGTTGGCAGATAAACCGGCTTATTTTGGGCGTCCAGGAAGTAAGCTCTAAGTGACCACTCTTGTGATAAAATAGCGGTTTTTATAAGTATTTTATTCCAGCCGGCTTTAAGCTTAAGAGGCAGAATAATATTATCGAAATTAGTATTGCCCGCCGAAATATATTCATCGCTGAAAATTGGTACACCGTTTAGATAAAGGGTGGTGGAGGCCGTGCTGCGCAACACTATTTTATAGCTGCCCTCCGCCGGAACACTAACATAAACTTTGGCAAAAGCCACCGCTTGCCTATTGGGGCTTAAATAATTATCGAGTGAGAGCAGGCCGGTTTTATCGCTCTGTACTGTGCGCCAGGAAATCGGCCGCACCATGCCGCTATAACTATCCTCTTCGCGTTCTTCATATTCCGGTTCATAAACGGTATTAAAGCCCTTGCCGTGATCGTTATCGAGAGAGCCTAAAAGTCGCCATTCCTTAATGTACGGCACCATAGCCAAAATTGCCGCCGCCTCTTTATTGCGCCCGCGCGAGGCATAAAAGCTTTGCAAATAGCGAGCGGCTGTTATTTTGCGCTTTATGTCGGTAGTATGGGCCAAAATATGTTCTAAGAGAGCGGCGAAGAGCTCTTGCTCGGCAAAAGTCGGCACAGCACTGCTACTTGCCATATAGATATTTAAATCGCCATCGCTGCAACTGTCATCGACGGCGGCTTGCATAAAGTGTCTTAGGGCTTTATTGGAATCGCCGTTTAAAATTGCCAGGTGCCCGGCCATTTCATGCAGAAGGCAATCGCCGCCCTGTTCTTTTAGAACCTGAGTTACTTCTCTATGCATTGCGTCATATTTCCACTCGCCGTTATAAAAGCGTTCGGCCAGTTCCTCGCTGGCAGAACTTATAGGGCGCTGCATCAGGCTAAAGCCGGAAAGAATGGTTGAATGAGAGGCGCAAGCAGCAAAAGTCAAAGAAATTAAAAGAAAATATTTGTAATTATTATTCATGTGAACTCCTGCCCGGAAGTGACAGGGGAAGAAAATTCAGCAGGGTTTTTAACAAAATCAGTAGCCGTTTTTTAGATGGTAGCAAGCGGTTATTATCAGCCGGCAAACATGGAGACTACATCACTCGATTGCGGCTCTTTAAAGTAAGAAACCAAGCGGCCTTTGCCGCCTAGTTCCTGGGCCAATTGCTCAAGTTCCCCGGCCTCGCGAGCGGCAATTAAAACCTCGATCGCCGCTTTTTGATCATCAACACTGTTTTTGCCGTCATTTAAGAGCAATTTGGCCAGTTCGCACTTGGTTTCAAAAGAGGCTTTGCTCATGTATATAGCGGCATCATTTTCATGTTCCATGATGGCGGCTCTAATGCTCTCTCTGGCATTGTGTTTCTCGCCGGGGGCAGTGAGAAAATCAGTCAGTTTGAGCAGCAAGGTGGAGCTCAAATTGGTGAGAGTGGTTAAAACCCAGCCGATGGCTTTGGAAACATTGCCGAAGAATCTGGCCAAATGACCGCCAACGCGGCTGAGCCAGTTGCCTTCCAGCATTTTGGTGCCGATTTCGATGAGCTTGTCGCCGCCCTCTTGCATGTTTTTGCCGATGAGGTTGCCGACTATATAGTTGGCTCCGCCGACAACTGTATTGATAACCGAGCCGGTAATTTGCCCGAGCCCCGCGCCGATAGCGCCGGTTTTCATGGCGTTTACACCGGCGGCCATGCCGTTGACACCGCCCAAAACGGCATTGACATTGGCTTGGCCAAGGTTATTCATAAAGTTGGGAGCTTCCAGCTCTTTGCCATCTTTGGAATCGGTGACAATCATGGTGCGTTCGCTGACAGGGAGAGCCAGCAAAACATCTTCGATAGAGCCGACGGAATTTCTCGCGGCTTTGACATTGGACCACTGGCGCATAAAATCATCGGCGTCTATGGCTTCAAAAGCGTTACTGCCGCCCCAGGGATTGCTGATGTGCACTTTGCTGATTTTGCCGCTTTCATCGCGGTCAACACCGATGACGTTTACATAGTGCACGCCGGCTGTCGGGCTATAGGGGGATTCATAATCAAGCAGTACGGTTACATTATGGCCGGAGCGTAACTGGCGGGCCACATCTTCCAGGTCGCATTTGCTGTATTGCTCGGCTTGCATACCGACAGCTTTGGCATATTTAACTATATCGCCGGGAGAAGTGGGGGTACCGGCACCGATATTCCAGGGGCGAATAGCTTTATCTACAAAGTGAAAATCGGTTTCGCCTTGAACCGGAATACCTTTGCCGCCCAAAATCATGGCCAGGCTGGTGGTACCGCAGGAATTATAAGCACCCTGGCGGGCCGGGATAACATTCTCTTTGTAATTGGCCATAGCGGCCGCTTCCTGTTCGCGCCAAAGATTGAGCTCGGCAGAGCTGTTAGCGCCTTTGGAGCTTTTGGCAAACGGCGAAAGAACCGGTGAACCGTTTGCAGAGCCGGCCGCATCGGTTACCATATAATCATCGGCACTGTTTAAAGTAGTGCTTGCCGGCGCCGGTGCTTCTTTGGCTACAGGCTGTGAAACGCCGAAGGTATTGGTGTTATTGATAAGATTCCATGAATTGTTACCGTATCCAGAAATTGCGCTCATAAAATACCCCCTTTATGAGTTACAAGGCGCTATGAGTATCGGGCAAATTTTTAAAATGTTGCGTCTTTATTTTAACATTCCTACTTATCGGTTAATTTTAAGCTTTTAACTATTTCCGTCAGCACCTGCCAGCCCTCATCAATACCGGGTTCGGTGGTGGTAAGAGTGGCGGTCATTAAAGCATCGCCGATAAAAAAGACATATATAAGTTGTTCCAGCTGAAAATAAGAGACAAAGGAGAAGTGGGCTTTGGCACACTTATAGCTGCCCACCTGACATTCCTGGCAAAAATCCAGTTTAAAATTCTCCAGTTGCGGGCGAATTTGGTTGATTTTGTTCTGCAAATACGGCACCGGCGCCGGCGCTTTGCCCACCACATCGCGATTTATAGTGATGCTTAAAGGATAGCCTTTGGCCCCGGGCAGGGGACGGCCGTTTTTATCGAGAGGCACCGGTCGTTCCAAAGAAACTGTGGTACTGTCATTAAAACCTTCCGGCATTTCAATATCGATGGTGGCATGAGTTACGCGCATATAAATCTCCTCGGCTCTTTTGATAAAACCGTAAAGCACCTTCTTTGTTGTTACTTCAGAAGAGCGCCTTTGACAAGTTCATATTTAGTGCGCAAAAATTTGCAATTTTCCTGTTTCTCAAGGCTACCAATTCGCGCATTTTTTCTATATAGTAGCGCCGCTTATTGGGCTATTTCCAGCTGATAAGGGGTAAATAATGGAACAAACATTACAAGAACTGGCTAAAGAAATTATCGGAAAAACCAATATTCAAGCGGAGTTGGATAATTTTTGCGAGAATTATCTAAATGACGAACGCTATGAAGAGCTGTTACAGAATTTGGAAACGCTCGCCACTCTTACCGCCGAAGACGTTGCCGTAACTGCGGCGGTTTTAAATAAAACAGCTGATGTGGCCCTGCTTTTTGACTTGGAGCAAAGAGCCGAACATTATTATCGCCGGGTTGTTGCCGCCTCACCGGATAACGTGGAAGCCTTGAGAGGTCTTAGAAAGATTTATCAGGGTTGGGGTGATGTGGGAAGAGCCGCTCTTCTCTATGAAAAAGAACTCTCTCTGGAACCGGATGAACAAAAGAAACTGGCCGGTTATTTGGAACTTGGTGAAATATACCGCTCGCAGCTTGATGAACCGGAGAAGGCCGAGGCAGCCTTTGGTGAAGCTTTAAAAATAGATCCGCAAAATGCTGCTGCTATTTCGGCTTTGGCTGCTGTTTCTGTGGCCGGCGAAAAGTGGGAACTGGCCGTTACCTATTTGGAAAAAGAGCTTATTGTTTGCGGCGTGAGTGCCGACCTTGAAGGGCGCATTATTAAAACTTTAAACAAATTGGCCGCGCGGCCGATAACCCACAAACTGGCCGAAAAATTGGCAGAAAGTGCCAAAGAAAACGGCTTGGAAAGTGCTGAAATTTCTGCTATTTCAACAGAACTTGCCGCCGAAGCGCAGAACTGGGCCGAAAAGACGCAAAAACTGGCCGGCGAAGCCATGGAGACTTTGGAGCAGGATCCGGCCAAAGCAGCCGAAGATTATGTGCTTATAGCCGAATATATTATGGTTTACGGCGCCGATGTGGACGCGGCCGAAAAATGGTTGGAATCCAGCCTTTTGATTTGGCCGGCTATGCCCAGAGCCCTGAGTGTTTTGGAACAAATATGCCTCTCCACCGGCCGCCTCTCCGAGCTGGCACAAAAGCTGGAAGCTATGGCGAGCAGCGCCCCAAGCAGCACGGCGGCGGCAGCTTTGCTGGCGAGAGCAGCGCAGATTTACAGCGATTCTTTGCAAAATGAGGAAGCAGCGGCCGCTACTTATGCCAAGTTATTGCAATTTGATCCCTGTGACCAAAAAGCGGTGACGGCTCTCACCGATTATTACCGCAAAAATCAAAAATGGAATGAATGTCTTACCACTTTGGTCTTTGCCGCAAAACATGCCGAAAACTCGGCTGATAAAATAAAATATTTTGAAAATATTTGCGAAATTTTGGAAAAAGAGCTCGGTGATAAAGAACGCGCCATTCCTTATTACAAGTATATATTGAGCCTTGATCATCACCATGTCGGGGCAGCCAAAGCTTTGGAAGGTGTTTTGCGCGCTGCCGGTGATGCCGCCGGGCTGGCTCTTTGCCTTACTCCCCTGGCGCAGGCCAGTGAAGGAGCCGAAAGAGCAGCTTATCTGAAAGAGCTTATCGGCCTTTACGAAGGAGCGCTCGCCGACCACACCAAAGCCGTAACTATTATGACTATGTTGGTGCGCGAAGAACCGACAGCCGAAAATTTGGATAAATTACTTGGCGATTTGCAAAACGATAAAGAGCTCTCTATTGCCACGAGAAGCCTGAAAGAGGCTATAAAAGAGACCGCAGATGAGAAAACCAGAATAGCCTTTATGCTGGCTCTCGCTTCCTGTTACGAAAAAGGTGACAGCCCCTGGGCCGCTGCCGATATTTATGCCGAAGTGCTCTCTATTGATCCGGAAAACAGCGTGGCCAAGGAAAAAGCCGGCAAGAGCGAAACCAATACCGCCGGTATTGAAGCGGTGACCATGGAGCACATTGCCGCCGCTACCTCTAGTGAAGAAAAAATAAGAGCCCTCATCGCCGGCGCCGAAGAAGCCAAACTTGACCGCCCGGAAAAGGCTGTGGATTTTCTAAACCAGGCTATTGCTCTCGATAAAAACAACCTGGCCACTATGGATCTTTTAATAGACCTTTTGAGCCGCCTAAAACGCTTGCCGGCACTGGCCGATATTTTGGAAAAACGCTGTGCCTTAAGCGAAGGGAGCGTGCTGGCCGAAAAACGGCGCGAACTGGCCGAAGTTTTTGAAAAACTGGACAACGGCAAAAGGGCGGCGGCCATCTATATGGATATTTTGCAAGATAATCCGGACGATGCCGAAGCTCTGGAAGCTTTGGAAAACCTCCTTAAAAGAGGTGTGGAGATTCTCTCCATCAGTAAAATGGTGCGCCCCATTTATAAAGCAAAGGGGCGCTATGACGCACTGGCGGAAATAGACGAACTCCTCTATTCCAAAGTGCGTACCAGCCAGGAAAAAATAGAGCTTTTGCTGGAAATTGCCGATTGTTATGATGCGCATTTAAGCGATGCCGAAAAGGCCCTTAATGCCCTCTTTAGAGCTTTGCGCCTGGCTCCGGAAAGAAGCGATATTCAGGCCAAAGTGGAAGCTACCAGTGCCGAAGCCGAAGGGCAGGGCGGTTATGAAACTCTCGTGAATAATTATGTGGAAATAGCCCGTTCGCTCTCACCCTTAAAAGCGCAGCCCCTGTGGCTCAAAGTGGGAGAAATAGCCTCTCTGCGCATGAAGGATCTTAACCTGGCCGCTACAGCTCTGCTTTCGGCCTTTACCAGTACCCCGCGCGATGAAAAAGTAATCAGCGCCATGGGTATTCTCTTTAATGAGGCCGGCAGCCAAATTCTTTTGGATAAGACGGCCGAAATGTGGGCCGGTAAAGACAGCAAGTTTACCAAACTTCTTTATAAAAATTTGGCCAAAGCTGCCGAAAACGGCGGCGCCGGCACCCTAGCTACCGCTCTTTGGAATAAAGTGCGCGAGCTGGATCCCGAAGACAGCGAAGTATTAAAAGCCACCGAGCGCCTGGCCGAAGCCAGCGGCGATACGGCAGCTATGGCCGATAATTTGCGCAAAAAACTGGAAAAAGCTACCGGTGCTCATCGGCAAAAACTGGTTTTGCAACTGGCCGATATGTTACTTGAGGAGGACGATAAAGCCGCCGAAGTTAAAGAACTTTTGGATAACGAAAAAGGCGAAAATCCCTCCAAAGATTTTCTGGCCCGCCTCATTAACGTGAGCCGCACTCTCGATGATAAAGAGGCTTTAAAAGCTAATTTGTCCGCCCTCATTTCTTTGCAAGGCGCAGGTGCCGAGCGCAATGCCAATATTATCGAACTGGCTCGTCTGGAAGACGAATGCGGCGATAAAGATGGTGCTCTTCTCCATATCGAGGAGGTGTTACATAGCAAAGATCCGGGAAGCGAGGCTATAACTCTCCTTGAAGAACTTCTTTTGGATGCCGATGATGAGTTTCATGCCAAAGCCGATAAGCTCCTGGCCGATAGTTATGCCGCCGCCGGTCGCTATGCCGAGGCTATTGCTCTTTGGGAGAAAATAGCTCTGGCTACAGCCGATACAGCCGCGCAAACGGAGCTCTACCGCCAAATTGCTGCCACGCAGCAAAATAAATTAAATGATAACGGCGCCGCTTTTGCCACGCTCATAAAAGTATTTAATGTCAGCCCCAAAGATGCCCAGCTGCGTAAAGAACTGGAAACTTTGGCCGAAGCCTCCGGTAATTGGGAGGAACTGGTTAAAGCTTACCAGGCCGCGCTGCCGGCTCTTGAAGGTGAAGTAGCCGCTACTGTTATTAACAGACGCATAGCGGAAATTTTGGAGACCAAACTTGGTAGAGCGGCCGAAGCCATTGAGTATTATAAAGCTTCCGGCGGCACCGGCGGCGCTCTGCCCGATGATTTGCCGGCTTTGCAATCTATGGAGCGCCTCTTGCGCTCGCAGGAAAATAGCGTTGATTTGGCGCCGGTCCTAGAGAAAATGGCCTCTCTCCTGCCGGAAAACGACAAAAAACACCGCAAAGAATATTTGGCTGAAAGTGCCAAAATATATGTTGATGTGATGGGTGATTTAAATAGCGGCGCCCGCCTTTATGAGAGCGCTATGGAAATAGACCCGCGCGACAAAGAGGTTTTGGCAAATTTGGATCAGCTTTATATCCAAATGGCTGATTGGAAAAAGCTGGCGGATTTATTAACAAAACGCATCGAAGCCGCCGGTATATCTCCCGATGTGGTGGATTTGCACCTAAGACGCGCCAAACTGATGATGGATGAATTCCACGATACACAGGCCGCGCTCAACCATTACAAAACTGTTTTGGTGAAAAAGCGCAACCACGAAGGGGCAGTTGCCGGCCTGGAAGAGCTCTTGCCGCTAGTGGAAAATAAGGCGGAAATAGCCCAAATTCTGGAGCCTATCTATACCAGCGCTCAAAATAATGAAAAACTGGCCTGGATTTTGGAAGTACGCCTGGATTTGGTGGAAGCGCCGCAAAAGAAGAGCCTCCTCCGCCGCATCGGCGATATTTATGAAAATAAACTAGGCAAAAAAGCCGAGGCTATGAGCTATGCCAGAAGAGCTATGCATGCCGATCCCAATGATATGGGTATTCAAATGTGGCTGGCTAAACTGGCGGCGGAGACGGAAAATTACGATCTTTTGGCTTCCGCCTATGTGGAAGAAGTGGAAAATGTCGATGAAAAGATGGCCCTTAGGTTCCATCGCAACGCCGCCTCCATTTTCCATGAAAAATTGCAAGATTACCCGGCAGCCATTGAGGAATACCGGGCTATTGTGGCCGCCGATCCCAAAGATGAAAAAGCTCTCGGCAGCATGGAAGCCATTTTTAGAGAGCAGAATAATTTTGCCGAACTGGCACTCGTTTTGCGTAAGCGCGCCGATATGACCGTGGGCATGGAGCGCCGTCGCGAAATTTTGAGCGAACTGGGTTCTATTTACGGTGACAAACTTAGCGACGGCGCCAAAGCCATTGCCGTCTTTAAAGAAGTGCTGGCTATTGCTCCAGATGATCTTTCGGCTTTTGAAAATGCCGAGCGCCTTTTGGCTTCCGGTCAGGAGTGGGATAATCTGGCCAATTTCTATAAAGGCGAAATTGAGCGCCTAGCCACCAAGCGCGGAGTTGAGCCGCGCACTCGCCGCCTGGAACTCATGTTAAAACGGGCTAAAGTGCTGGATAGCAATTTGGGCGATTTTGATGCCGCTACCGCTATTTTGACCGATATCTTCAAAGAAGCGCCGGATAACAGCGCCGCCTGGGAATATGGCGAGGAGCGTATTACTGCCAAGGTGGCAACTGCTGAAACTATTGCCCTGCTTGAGGATATTTATCAAAAAGAGAGCGAGTGGGAGAAATACATTGCCATTCTTGAGCGCAAATTGCAGCTCATTGCCAGCCAGGAAGAGCGGCCGGCTATTTATAAAGAAATAGCTACCACCATTTTGGAAAAACTTGGCCAGAGCGAGCGGGCATATATGGTGCTCTGCCGCGCCTTTGACGAAGACAGAGCAGCCGAATCTGTCCGCGAAATGCTGGAAGAACTAACCGATAAACTAAATAAATACGAAGATTTGGCTGAGATATACGCCGACAGTCTGGAAACTCTTCCCGATCAGGATTTGCGCCTCAAAACCATTCTTAAATTGGCGAGTATCTATGACGAAAAGCTGAAAAACAGCGAAAGCGCCATTTCTTGGTACGAAAAAGCGCTGGAAGCGGTGCCGAATGACGCGGCTATTTTGGCTAACCTGGATCGCCTCTTTACTGCCACCGAAGCCTGGAACAAGTTAATTACCGTTTTGGAACAGGAAATAGAGATAAGCTCCGAGTCTAAAGACAAAGTGGCCTTCCTCTTGCGCCTGGCCGAGGTGTGGAACAATCAGCTCTTTGAAGACGAACAGGCTCTTAATTCCTACAAAAAAGTTTTGGAATTAGACCCGGAAAATATCCCCGCTTTAAAAGCTACCGCCAATATTTACGAAGAGACTGACAGTTACGAAAACCTGGCCGAATCTTTAAGAAAACAGGCTGAGCTTTTGCCTGATAACGAGGAGCAATTCCGCATTCATAAACGCCTGGCCGAGCTTTCGGCTGAGGAATTTAGCGATTTTGCCGACTCTATCGAGCACTGGAAAAAGGTTATTGCCATTACTCCGAGTGACGAAGAAGCACAGCGCTCACTGGAATTTTTGCTCAATGAAGAAGAGCGCTGGGAAGAGCTGGCCGACCATTATCGCCTGCTTTTGACTTTAAAGAGCGATGAGCAGGAAAAGGCGGAAATATATAGTAAATTAGGTGTGGTTTTGGGTGAAAAACTGGGCCGCACTACCGATGCTCTCTCCTCTTGGGAAGAGGTTCTCAACACCGATCCGCATAATCTGGAAGCCCTCCGCGCCCTCATGCCGATTTATCTCGAGCGGGCCATGTTCGACAAGTTTGAAGAAGTGGCCAAAGTGGCTATGCCGCTGGTGGAAGCCGAAGAAGCGCAAACTATCCGCTTTAATCTGGCTAAAGTCATCGGCCTGGAACTTAATCGCCCGGAAGAGGGTATTACTATGGCCAAAGATTACCTGCGCCTGGAGCAGGTAAAGGCCGACGAACTGGAAGAACTGGGCGCTGCTCTCGAAAAGATGGAAGCTTTTGCCGATGCGGCGACAGCTTATGCCAAAGCACCGGATCTTTTGGAAGGCCAGGTTGATAAGCAAGTTGAGCTCTACTTAAAAGCGGCCAATATTTGCCGCGACAAATTGGAGAGCGAGAAAAAGGCCACCGAATATCTGGAGAGTCTGCGCGAAGTTAAAGCCGACCACAAAGAGGCTTTTGACCGCCTGCGGGCTATTTATAAAGAGACAGAACAGTGGCGTAAACTCATAGCTCTTGATGATGATTTTGTAAATTACGCTGATAAAGAGCTCGCTTATGAGCTGCTTTCGGAAATTCGCGATATTCAGAATAATCAGCTGGCCGAAAAGGAGATGGCCTTCTTAACCGCCTGCCGGGCCTTTAAAGCGCGCCCAGATTTGCCGGAAGCCGCTGCCGCTTTGGAAGAAATTGGCGCCGCTACAGAATCTATCGAAGAGGCTGTGGCCATTATGGAGGAGGATGTTGAAAATGTGGCCGATATACCGGCCCGGGTGGAACTCCTCCGCCGCATCGCCGTTATTTATGCCGAAAAGATGGATAATATCCCCGAAGCCGAGCGGATATTAAAAGATCTCCGAGCTATCGCACCGGAAGATCTCGATGCTCTCGATAAACTGGCTGCTCTTGCTGCCCGCGAAGAGCGCTTTGATAAAGAGCTGGAAGCTATGGAGACTAAGCTCTCCATAGTGCCGGAGCTGGAAGATAAAAAGCGCCTGCTTTATGATATTGCTCATGTTTATGAAGACAGCATAGAAGATACCGATGGCGCTATAGCCACCTATAAACGCATTTTGGAATACGATCCCAAAGATAGAAATTCTTTGGAACAAATGCAGCGTATTTACACCGCCCAGGAATCCTGGGAAGAACTGGTGGAAACTCTCTCCAAGCTGGTGGAGCTCTCGCAGGATGTAAATGAGCTGGTGGAAATCGAGCTCCGCGTGGCCCGTATTTTGGAGAATCAGCTGGAGCGCCCGGATGACGCTATCGGCTGGTATAACGCCATTTTGGAGCTGGTACCAGGCCACAGCGAAACCCTCTCGGCTCTCGAAAATCTCTATACCAATTTGGAGCGCTGGCGCGAGCTTGTGCAGGTATATGAGCAGGAGCTGCAAGCCACAGAAGATACCGATACCCAAGTGGCCATTATGAGCAAAGTGGCCATCATTTATGAGACGCAGTTTGATTCTGCCCAGGATGCCGTCTATGTTTATGAGCGCATTCTCGATATTGACAGCACCAATTTAAAAGCCTTTGCCGCTATTGAGCGCCTTTTAAGAACTATCGGCGAGTGGACAAAACTCATCTCCTTCTTAGAGCGCCACATTGCTCTACTTGACAGCAATGACGAAAAAGTGGCGATTTACCTGCAAATTGCCGAAATTTATTACCAGGAACTCAAGCTGGTTAATAAAGCCGAAGAAACTTACAATATTGCCTATAAGATGGATTCCACCAATGCCGACGCTATCCTGGCTCTAAGCCAGCTCTATGAGCGCTCCGGTAACTGGTTTGCCGCTCTTGATATGTTGCAAAAAGGCGCCGATGTTTTGGGCAAAGATCGCAAAGCTGTGCGCCTCTTATTCCGTATGGGGCGCATTAATCAGGAGATGCTTTGGGATATGGGCACCGCCAAGAGCTGCTACTTAAAAGCTCTGGAAATCGACGATACCCACATGGCTTCCCTGGCCGCTCTTAAAGAAATCGCCTATAGCGAAAAGGATTGGGACAATTATATTGAATACTTAATTGTCGAAGCCGATAACGCCGACGATGATGAAGAAAAATGCGAGCTTTACTATGAAACAGCCGAATTTTTCCGCACCACCAAGATGGACGACGATCAAGCCGCTTCCTTCTATGAAAAAGCTCTGGCGGCCAATCCCGAGTATCTGCCGGCGGCCAATCAGCTGGCCGAGCTCTGCTTTAAGATGGAAAAGTGGGCCAGAGCCCGCGAACTTTACACCCAGGCTATTAATGGCGCCGATAGTAACAAGAATAACCACGAACTTTCGCAAAAGCATTATCGCCTTGGTTATGTTTGCGCCAAACTTGATGACAAAGATGAGGCTTTGAACCATTACCAAAAAGCAGTGGAGTGCGATCCCACTTATCTGCCGGCTCTCGAAGGTCTCTCGCAGGCACTTTTAAATGCCGAAGCTTATGAAGAGGCTATCAAAGTCTTCCAGATGATGCTCATCCACCACCGCGACAGCTTAACAGAATCGGAAGTGGTGGATATTCAATATCAAATTGGTGATCTTTACCTCAAGATCGGCCAGCTTGACCGGGCTCTTAGAGAGTTTGAAAAGTGCCTTAAAATCGATCCTGACCATCCGCAAACTCTGGAAGCTATGGCCGGTATTGCTCTTAATCAGGGCAACTACGAAGAGGCTTACGGGCGTCTCAAACATTTGGTGGAAGTATTGCCCCTCCACGACCGGGTGGATATCTTCATCAAGATGGCCGATATTGCCAAGAATAATTTGGGCGATGCGGCGCGGGCTGTTTGGGCTCTCGAAAATGCCCGCCAGATTACTCCAGAAAATGCGGCAGTTATTGAGCCGCTGGCCGGTATTTATTATGCCCAAAAACAATTGCCCCAGGCTGTTGCGCTCTATGAGCAATTGGTGAATATGCTTGGCGATGTTACCCGCCGCCGCGATTTGCACTTCCTTTTGGGCTCCCTCTATAAAGATGAGCTGAATTCGGCGCCCAAAGCCGTTTTCCACTTTAATGCCGCTCTCGATGCCGATGTGAGCTTTATCAAAGCCTTTGAAGAGATTGAGAAGGTTTTGGTGGCTTATAAACAGTGGGGCCTTTTGGAAGAGAATTACCGCCGCATGATCGAGCGTATGCCGCGTAATCTTGTGGCCGCCCGTACCTGGCTCTGGCGCAATCTCGGCGATTTGTATCGCAAAGTGCTGAATAACCTGGATGGCGCCATTATGGCTTATGAAGTGGTGACCAAGTTGAGCCCGGATACCAAAGCCGATGCCGAAGTTCTGGCCTCTCTCTATGCGCAAAAACCGGAGCACCGCAGCGAAGCTATCCGCATTCAACATGAAGCACTTTTAAGCGATGCCAACCCGGTGAACCATATTCGCGAGCTGCGCACTCTCTACCATGCCGACCAAAACTTTGATGCTGTTTATACCATGGCCACAGCTCTTATGGCTCTTGGCGAAGCCAATCAGGAAGAGCAGCAGATCTTCCAATATCTCTCGCAAGCCGCTTCCTTCAAAGTGGTTTCCGGCCTTTCGGAGCAAATGTGGCAGGAGCTCGTTTATCTGCCGGCTCTAAATGCGCCTATTTCCAAGCTTTCGGCGCAGCTTATGCGCATTGCCGCCGGGGAAATAACCTTTGATCTCAAAGAGCTGGGGCTCAAAAAGAACATGAAGCTCGATTTGCGCTCGGCTATGTTGCCGCAAACAGCCAATGTCTTTAAAACCACGGCGCGCCTTATGGATCTCGACAATCTTGAGTTTTATATTCGCCCGGGTGTGGCCGATGATATGCTTTTAACACCGACCAACCCGCCGTCACTTGCCATTGGCCAGTTCAATGAGATGATGACCGTTACCGATCGTCGCTTGAACTTCCACCTGGCCCGGGAGATCTTCTTTGGCAAGCCGGAATTTTATTTAGCCCGCGTCTTTAGCGGCGAAAAACTGGCCGATGTGCTCTTTGGTATTATCATGGCCGCCTCCGGCAACAGCAACATGGAGCACAATGCCAACCCGCGCGAAGTGGACCGCTGGGCCAAGCACTTTAGCAAGATCCATCAGTACCTGCGCTCCTATACCGACCTCTTGCGCCAGGTATATGCCCAGCTCATGACTCCCGGCAGCCGCGAAGAATACCAGAAGCAGCTGGAACTTACCGCCTGCCGCGTGGGCTTTATCTTTGGCGGTTCACTGGATATCGCCATGAAGGCCCTGGAAGAAATTCATAATCCTGTGGCTAAGCTCGATTTGCGTGAGCGCCAGAAACAAATACTGCTCTATAGCTGCACTCCGGAATATCTCAAAGTGCGTCAGGCTACAGGTCTTGCTCTTAAAATTCAAAAGAAATAGGTGATATTATGAAAAAGAGAATATTTGCCAAAATTAAAAATGTTATTTTGCTGGGCTTTGCGGCTTTTTTCCTCACCAGCACCCCGGCCTGCGTAGTGGTTACCTCCCCTGGTCACCGCGACCATCAGCGGGAGGAAGCTCAGCGTCGGCGCGAAGAAGAGCGCCGGCGGGAGGCCGAACGGCGGCGCCATGAACAGGATCGCGAGCGCCACGGGCACCATCGCTAGCAACAATTTGAAACAATATTAAGCATTATATTGTGATCTTTATTACAGTTTTTGTGTGACTTACCCTGCTACCCTGAAAGAAATTTAGGTCTTTTTTTAAAAAGTACCTAGACTTTGGACAGCTATTCGGGGTAGAAGAGCCCCAGAAAGGAAATGGTGTCACCATGTCAAAATTCAGAAGCACCCTAACTTGGAGTTTGGCCGCCCTTTTTGTCGCTATTACACCGACTTATGCTTGGGCTGCTGCGGAAACGCAAACCGTTCATGCTAAGAGTTCTGCTTTAGCCACTCCGGCCGAGGAGCGCCGCCACAGAGAAGAACAAAGAAGACGTGAAGAAGAAAAACGGCGCAAACAGGAAGAAGAGCGCCGTCGTCAGGAGGAGGAGCGCCGCCGCCGCGAAGAAGAGCAACGCCGCCGTCAGGAAGAAGAGCGTCGCCGTCAGGAAGAAGAGCGTCGCCGTCAGGAAGAAGAGCGTCGCCGCCAGGAAGAGCAGCGCCGTCGTGAAGAAGAGCAGCGTCGTCGCCAGGAAGAAGAGCGCCGCCGTCAGGAAGAGCAGCGTCGCCGCGAAGAAGAAAATCGCCGTCGCCAGGAAGAAGAGCGCCGTCGGCAGGAAGAGCAGCGCCGCCGCGAAGAAGAAGCTCGTCATCACCATGCCAACCCGCCGGCTCATAATAGCAACGGCCATCGTATTTGGGGCACAGGTGCCGGTCATTATACCAAGCGTTTACCTCCGCCCTCTCGCTATGACAGAAGAAACAGCGTCACCATCAATCGCCGCGGCGGTATGCACTTCCATGTGAATGCGCCCTTTGTTAAATCGCGCCGCCCGAATCGTTTCCGCCCGATTCATGATTGGGTTATCGATCCTTTCATTTATTTCCTCTCCGGCGGTCAGGTGATGATCGATGGCATTACCTATAGAACCACCACCTGCAAAGGCCAAATTTGCTATTACTGGAATCCCAGCGATGGTTACGATGATTTCTGGAGCTGCGACAGCCGTCAATGCTACTATTGCAACTCTCATAGCTGCTGGAGCGGCAAAGATGATGGCGTCAGCTTTAAAGATGCCGGTTTTGAGCGCTGTGTGCGCAATAAATTAAATAAAAGGAGCGGCCGGCTTACCGAGCGCGATATGAATAGCATTCGCCACCTCGATTGTAGCGGGTACGGCATTCGTTCGCTCGATGGTCTGGAAAATCTCGAAGAGCTCTATAGCCTCGATATTACCGATAACTGTATTCACGATTTCTCTGTCCTGGACGAGCTGGATATCAACACCAATCATGTTACCGGTTGGAATCGTCAATATTCTCATAGGGACTGCCGTAGCCGCCGCTAATAGTTAGCATTAATCATCTTGAAAACCACCCCAGAGGTTTAAATGTATAACATTCTCATTGCCATTGCCGCCGGTGCCGTTACCGAGTTGGCCCTCTTTTTACCTGGTCTCTTAAAAGCCTATGAAGCCTCAGCTCCGGCGGTGCTTGTAGCCATAATTGCCTACTTCGTTTTGGCCAGGCGCTCCTTCAAAAAGCTGGAAAAGCTTATGACCGATGCTTCCAAAGTGCTGAATAATAATCCGCCGAAATTTGAGAAAGCCATCGGCATTTTAAAGCAGGGGTATAAGCTGAATCGCTGGCAAATCGGAGTAAAATCCCAGGTGAGTGCCCAAATCGGCATGATTCTCTTTCTAAAAAAAGATAATAAAGAGGCTGCCGAGTACCTAAACGAGTCCAAAGAGTTGGCTCACTGGATGGCGGCAGCTATGCTCGGCGTTATTTACTTTAAGCAAAAAAAGTATGACGAGATGAAGAGCGCTTTTGAAGTGGCCGTGAAAAAGAGCAGCAAAGAGACTTTGGCCTGGAGCCTTTATGCTTACTGCCTGGAAGATCTGGGCAAGCGCGACGAAGCTATGGCTATTCTTAATCGCGGTATCAAAAAGGTGAAAGATCACCAAAAGCTGGATGAAAATCTTTTGGCTTTGCAAAATAACAAAAAGATGAAGATGCGCCAGCTTTATAAAGAGCAGTGGTACCAATTCCAAATCGAAAAACCGCCGGCCATTGTGATGGAAAATCAATTCCAGTCTTTCAGTAAAAAACGCCGCCGCCATATCCAGTAATAGCTATCTATAATTAAGCCTCATCTCCCGCTACCTCCCAATAATCTAAAGCATTTAAAAAAAATTTTTAATCAGCCTGGAAAGCATAGACCGGCACTCTAGCAGGCAAATAAATAAAATGTACTTAAGGGGAGAAAAAAGATGGTGGGCGATATTGGGTTCGAACCAATGACTTCCACCGTGTGAAGATGGCACTCTTCCGCTGAGTTAATCGCCCAAGCCGTTCGCGCTTTTACAACCATAGATTTTGTTTGTCAAGAATTTTTTCATTTAAAAAACCAAAGGCGGAAATCTTGAGTATTTTCTTGACTCCATCTGGCCGAAAGAATTAACCCCATTAGAGCGATTTTCCAATTTTTTTTAGGAATAACGCCCAAGGATTTTTTAGATTCACATATTTTGTGAAGAAAATGAGAGGAGCAAGTTATGCATTACTTAAAAAGTGTCACTCTTTTAGGTGTCCTTACTTTATTTTTGGTGGCCTGCGGCGGCGAAGAAAAAGAGGTAGCTCCCTGTTCTTGTTCTTGTCCCAAAGCTAATCCGAATAGGCCGGCATGGTGCCCGGTAGACGGTACAACGGGCACAATGATAGATGAACGCGATAATAATCGCCAATATAAAACCGTGATAATTAATTGCCAGGAGTGGATGGCTGAGAACTATCGGCGCGAAACCGGGGTCTATTTTGTGCCGCATGGCGACGGCTTTAAAGAGCTCGATGTAGCCGTCTATGGCCTCCTTTATGCACGGAATACCGTTGTGGCTGAAGATTTCTGCCCGAGCGGCTGGCATGTGCCGAACAATGCCGAATATGAAGCTTTTTTAACTTATGTCAATAATTATAGAGGTAGTAGCGATGCCTTATTGGCTCTTATCGCCAAAAGCCCGGAATGGTTGCTCTACCCCAATAAAGGCGGTAATGATTTTGGCTTTAGCGCCATGCCGGCAGGTGCCAAGGTTGGACCTGATCTTTACATGAATGCCGGGTACCGCGCTTATATCTGGTCGACAACGACCGATGGAAAGTATGGTTACTTTCTGCGGATTGGTGACATATCTGATGGCACAGCGGAAACCAAAGCCTCGGTGGAAGGCCGAGGCCTTTGGGAAGCTTATTCTGCGCGCTGCCTTAGAGACTCTCTGCCCCAAGCGGCAAACTGATAATTGCATCTTTAAAATACCATTTACTTTTAGCTAATTACCCGCCAACTTAGACATTATTTAAAACTAAGATAATTTTTATCTTGCATTTTAATTTTATTGTGCTAGTTAGTGCCAAGGTCGGCAGGAGAGCTGGCCGAGTCCGGTTGATGGCGCTTGATTCGAAATCAAGTGTACCCTTACGGGTATCGGGGGTTCGAATCCCTCGCTCTCCGCCACTTTTATTAAGTGGAGGCGCCGGCATGATTGCGGAGAGGTTTCCGAGCCTGGTCGAAGGAGTACGACTGGAAATCGTATGTACCCCAAAAGGGTACCGCGGGTTCGAATCCCGCCCTCTCCGCCATTTGTTTTTTCACCGGTAATCCGGTTTATGGTGGCCAGAGCTTCATGGCTTTTTTATTGTAAACCCCGCCAGGCCCGGAAGGGAGCAACGGTAGCAGTAAAAAAGGGTATGGA
Source organism: Deltaproteobacteria bacterium (assembly GCA_016283195.1). GTDB lineage: Bacteria > JAEEML01 > JAEEML01 > JAEEML01 > JAEEML01 > JAEEML01. The sequence goes on from JAEEML010000037.1 coordinate 36,784, forward strand.
GTTTCTGGCCACCGCCTTTTTTGCCTTCCCAAAAAAAAGATTATCTAAAATAGCCTTCACTGTTGAGTAATGGTTTTTTTTTATGTTATAGAGCTTTTCGTGTCTTTGTGCGCAGAGTGTCCGCAGGATACTATGAGGGTTATACATGGCTAGTAGTGAAGGGACGATGCTGGGAAAATACCTCCTTCTTAGGAAGCTGGATACCGGCGGTATGGGTGAGATTTTCCTGGCCAAACAGAGCGGCCCTGTCGGCTTTGAGAAGATGGTGGTTATCAAGCGCGTTTTGGCGCAGCACCTTGATAATCAGGACTTTGTCGAAATGTTCATGCAAGAGGCGCGTATCACCGCCCGCCTCTCTAACCCCAATATTGTTCAGGTATATGACTTTGGCCAAATCGAAGATAGTTACTATACGGCCATGGAATATATCAAGGGCAAGGGGCTTGATAACATCATAAACCGTTGCAAAAAGCTCAAAAAACACATTCATCCGGCGCATATTATCGAGATAATCTGCGGCGTTTGTTCCGGCCTCTCTTATGCCCATAATTTAAAAGACGAATACGGCGAGCCGCTACACATCATTCACCGCGATGTAAACCCGCAAAATATTATGGTTACCTATAATGGCGATATTAAAGTTATCGACTTTGGTATTGCCAAAAGTGAAGTCAACGAGAATAAGACGGAGACGGGCACTTTAAAAGGCAAATTTGTCTATATGTCGCCGGAGCAAAGCTGTGCCAAAAAGCTCGATAAAAGAAGCGATATTTTCCCTATCGGCATTTGTCTTTATCAACTTTGCGCTTACGATAATCCCTTTGCCAAAGCCAATATCGTGCTCTCTTTGGAAGCTATCCAAAAAGAGGATCCGCCACCGCCCAGCACTATTGATCCGGAATATGCCTGTTTTGATCAAATAATTGCCAAAGCTTTGCAAAAAGAGCCGGATAACCGCTATAGCGATTGCCGGGAAATGCACGATGATTTGCAACGCCTGATGCTGAGCGGCGCTGTGCAACCGGCTCCTGAGACTCTTGGCGACTTTATGGCCGAGCTCTTTGCCAGTGATTTGCAAAAAGAAAATGAGCGCCTTAAAGAATATGCCCATATCCGGGTGCCCGAAGAGGCGGGAGCTCCGGCTGCTTCCGGATCCGGCGCCAATTACAACTTGAGCAATGCTCCGACAGTTGTCGGCGCTATGAGTCCAGGCCCGTCAAGCGGCAATATTCCTCTTACCAATCCCAATATGCCGATGAATAATATGGGCATGGGCAGTTCCGGGGCTTTGCCTTTGCAACAGCCGCCGATGGGGACTATGCCCGGCCAACCCTGGATGCCGGGAACTCCCTATGCCCCCATGATGCCGCAGCCAACTATGGGCGGCATGAATCCATATCAGATGGGCACCTTTACCGGCGTTTATCAGGAACCGCCAAAATCTAATAAGTTAGCTGTATTTCTGGTCGTTACTATTATTTTGCTCATCGGCGCCGGCGGTGCTGCTTTTATTATTAAAATGGCCCGCGACAAAGCTTTGGGGCTTAATGGCGGCGTTTCGGCCATTACAGCTGTAAAACCCATTAAAGAAATAGCCCCTGTGGCTCAGGTGACAACTCCGGAAGCTGTTCCCCAAAAACCGGAAACCGATAAAAAAGCCCCCGAAGCCGAAACCAAAGAGCCGGCCCAGGTGGTTAAAAACAGCGAGAACAAAAAAGAACCTGCTCCCGCTAAAGAGCTAAAAGAGCCCAAAAAAGAACCTGCTCCGGTAGTAGTGAAAAAAGAAGAACCGCAGCAGCCGAAAGTGATTATGAATACCGCTCCTAAAGAGCAGCCCAAAGCGGAACAGCCAAAGGCCGAGCAGCCCAAAGTAGAACCGAAAAAAGAGCAACCCAAAGTGGAGCCGAAAAAAGAGCAGCCTAAAGCTGAGCCGAAAAAAGAGACTCCCAAAACTGCTCCCGTAGCTCCGCCTCCGGCAGCCGAAACACCTGCCGCGAGCGGCGGTACGCTTATTGCCGCTTCCAATCCGCCGACGCGGGTTAAATTGGATGGCGCCAAAATCGGGCAAACACCTGGGCTTAGAGCTCAGCTGAAAAAAGCCAGCGGAAAATTAGTTTTCGGCGATACATCAACGCCTTATGATGTGATTATTAATTACAGAATAAATGATGGCAAAGTAAGCTATACTGTCTCCACCGATCCGGCGAGTATTCTTACTCTTAACGGCACAGCCAGAGGCAAGACGCCGCAAACAGTGCAATCCAGCGGAGCGCTTGACAGATTTGAATTTATGGATCCGGCCAGTGCCCAAAAAATGACAGTTAATTTGAAAATTACCCCTGATAAATAACTTTAACAAGCAAGGAGAGAAGAGATGGAATCATTTAAAATCGGTGATGCAAGGCGGCCGCAAATAGCAGCTACCCCCAGAAAAAAAGCTGGCAAAGAGCAGGAAGAAGCCGGAAAATCTCTGGGCTTTGAGCGTATTGAGAAGTTTTTGGAAGCCGATGATACCGCGGCGCAGCTGAAAGCTTTGGAAGATTCTATGGACGCTCTTAAAAAATTAGCGGCCGAAGCTGTTTCTCCGAGAGAAAAAAGCGCTGCCGAAAAAGCGCTGAAAGCCTATGTAAATACTATGGATCTTGTCCAGTTTCTCCTAAAGACCAAAGAACAAATGATGGCCGCTAAATAATTTTTTTAACCAAAAAAAAGAGTATCTGCGTACTTCATGCAGACGCTAAAGCTGGCGGGTGATGATGACCTGCTACAGCGATAAAATAGGAGGTCTCAAATGAATATCACCAGTAACGTAAATGTTGACCGTAGTCTTGGAACCAAATTGAGCGTTGGTGCTCAACGCACTCGCCAAACCGAGAAAACCGATTTTGGTTCAAAATTGAAAGAGGGTCTCTCCAAAGTGGGCGATGTGGCTCTGCAAGCCGGTAATGTGGCTGCTCCTTTCCTGCCGGGTGGCTCGGTTGTCTCCGCCGCTATCAGCGGTGTAGCTTCTCTGAAAGATGCTGCCGGCGGTGCCAGCTCCGGTCTCGGCCGCGTTGGCGGGGCAGTTACTTCCAACAGTGCCATGATTGGTGGCTCCGGCTCTGTCGGTGGTAGCGGCGCTGTAAGCACCGGTGCCGGTGCGGTTTCCGGTAACAGTGGCGATTCTTCTATGGCTCTTTTGCAAGCTACCCGCGAAATGCAGGAAATGAGCCAACAGTTCAATTTGCAATATTTGCAATTACAGCAAGATATGCAAAACGAGAACCGCCAATTCTCTATGGTCTCCAATATCATGAAAGTTAAACATGATACTGCCAAGACCGCTATCCAGAACGTGCGCTAATTAAATAATTAGCCGGCAAAATAAAAAAGGGCAGCTTTTGAAAAAATAAAGCTGCCCTTTTTTTATTAATAAGCAATTGACCGGCTGATTTTATCCGGCTAGAATTAGTTCGTTGTTTTTTCGCAACAATAAAAAGGGAACTCCGATAATAAAGGAGCCCTTAGATGAGAGGATCGAAGGCATGAGTAAAGAAGAGATGATAACCGGATTGATCGAAGTACCGCAGAAACAGGCTTCCATGCTTTTGGAGGCAGGTTATCTCCTTATGGAACTCGGTAAAAATAAAGAAGCCGAGGAGACATTCCAAGGAGTGGCTGCCCTTCTTCCGCATAGTGAAGTGCCGCACATGGCTCTTGGCCATCTCTATTTCTCCCAAGGAAAATTCAATCAGTCGCTTACAGAACACCGCGCAGCTGCCAAACTTAATGCCAATTCGGCTTTGGCTTTTGCCTCTGTCGGTGAAGTGCTGCTCTTTTTGAAAAAACCAGAACAAGCTTTAAAAGAACTGGCCAAAGCTATCGAACTCGACCCCGATGGATCGGCCGGTGAATTTGCGAAATCCCTCCGCGATGCCCAAAAACAGGGTGTTTTCGGCTAAGGATTTAGTGAGGAACTTATGACCGTTACCGTTAGTGGCGCTTATCGTCCGGTTGATTTTAACGTTTCCGGGCCAATATCTCCTCAGGATAATCAGCCTGTGAGCGGAGAAATTAAAACAGCACCGCAGCAAAATGTGGAACTAAAGCCGGTGCGCGATAGTTTGGACATCAGCTTAAGAGCCGCGATAAGCACCATGTTGGCTTCGCATCCGCTGGTTAATACTCTTTCCAGTGAGGAAAGAGCAGCTCTGGTTAGCGCAGTGGAATTTTCTTTGAAACAAGGTATCGGGATCTCCTCTTTAATACGCATTATCGAACGCAGCCGCTAATATTTCCCCTTAATAATATTTTTTGTGGTGAAAAGAGTGGCTGTTTGCTCCTTATGATTAGGTTTATTTGATGAGCTGCTCTGCTTTCGGCCCGCTTTTAGAGTCATGAATTTTCTCATTATATCTTTGCTGTTTATGACTCTGCCCGTAGATGAAGCCTGGCCACCCTTGGCCGGCTATGACCTTGGCGCTATGGAGGGCAGCTCTTTTGGCATATTGGAAAAAGATCTGCTCCCGGCGGCGCAGGATAGCGCTTCGATTTTAGATATTTGGCTTATTCCGGCCATCTATCTCCCTTATGGCAGCGGTGGCCACTCCGAATTGGAAGATTTGCGCTACTCGGCTTATGGGCGCAGTTTTCGCAGTAATCACACTTTTATTGAAAATATAGATGTGAGCGACCCTTTTAACGACGGTGTGCCCATGATTAGTGCGCCATGGCCGCTCTGGAGCTCTATGCGCTTTTCCGGCCTTAGAAATACTTACGGCGAGCAGCTGGGAGTAACTTATAATTTGGCGCGCCCCATTAGTCCCGGCCTTTCCGGCTCTATAGAGAGCTCGTTTATTGATGAAACCGGCGGGCCAACGCTTATTCCGCCGCATACTCTGGACGGTGAGCCGGGGACGGTGCGCGGGGCCACTCTTAAGAGAAGGGAAATAGCGCGCAATTATTATTTTGGCGGTCTGGCCCGTTATTGCGGTGAGCGATATTGCCTTTGGTTTAGCGCCGATTATCAAAAACTTGATCGCACTTTTATCACCCATGACCATTTGGATGCTGGTGAGCGTTTGCGTCTGGCCAGCGGCTTTGAAGCGCAAAAAAGCGGCTATAAAATATCTATGCGCTTTTTATATGAAATGGCAAAGCGCCAGGATTACGGCGGGGAATATCGCCTTAGTGCTACCGATTTGGCCAGCCAAAAGGCCCATGCTTTTCATGGGCAATTTAATCTGCGCAAAGGGCGCATGGCTTTGCAACTGGGTTATACCGAGCGCCTGGAAAATATTACTCCCCATAGCTTAGTAGAGCATTTGGAAATTAGCGATCTTAGGGCCCAGGGCTCGCTGCTCCCCAAATACGGTGAGGCCAGTCGCGGCCTTTTTCAGCTTAATTTAAACTATCTCGGGCGGCATCATCGCTTTTATAACACTGTGCTTATCGACGGCGTTTATTATACACCGGCCGCGCGTGAACGCCTCTATACTTATTTAGGGCAGAGTGAATGGCGGGAAACTGTTACCGGTGAGGCAAAACTTTACCATCATCGCTACCGCCTGCGTACTTGGTATAATTATAAGCGCTCTTTTAAAAAAATTAAACTTAACGGCGTATTGGGAATTTTTGCCCAGCATACTCAGGCTCAGGGGCAGGATGTGGGCTTTTCCTGGCTTTCGCCCTATGGCCGCCTTGATAGTACTTTTCTCTTTTCGCCGCGTTTTTTTATTACTATCGCCGGCCTTACCGATGTGCCGGATTTGCCGTATCAGGCTATTTTATATGCTAATAAAGCTTTGCCTTATACTGCCCGCACATTTTGGTTTGATAATAACGAAAACGGCCTTTTTGAGTCCGGAGAAGAGGGCGCTTTGGTGCGCCGCGGCGGAGGCGGTACCCACGCTATAAGTGAGAATTTGCGCCCGGCCAGAGAATGGGAGCTCTTTATCGGTTTTGGCGGCAAAAGCGGCAAAAAATTAAACTGGCGCTTTAATATTATCGAGCGCTTTTATACCGGCCGCTATATGGTTTTATATAGTGAAAATCAGCGCTCTCTTTTTAGCGCAACAGCCTTTAAAGACCCAATGGGCAGTGCGCGCGGGGCTAATGCCTCACTTTCCGGCAGCGGCCAGGATCTAACGGCTTTTATCAAAGAAAGTGCCCTTTGGGGCAAAGATAGTTATATTTTAGAAAATGACAGCCGTTTGTCTTTTTATCAGGGAATTGAACTGGAACTTTATAGTGCCGGCAAAGTGGGCTTTTTTCATCTTTCCGGCACAGCTTATTGGGTAGAGGGCTTTGCTCCTTATGGCAACGGGCCGGAATATAACGATTTTATGGCTATAGACGAAGAAAGTGCCGACCCAAACTGGCAAATAAACGAAAAAGGGCGCTTTGATAGCTGCCGCGCTTTGGGGCTGAATATTTTGTGGGGCATAAAGCTCTTTGGCAGCGCCCGCTACGGCGCACTCTTTTTTGCCAGCCTCACCCGTTATCGCGATGGCGAGCCCTTTTCGCGTATTGTTGTTAATGATACTTTGCCTCAGGGCGCTACGCCCATAATGGCCAACTGGCGGGCCGGCGCGCGCTATACTTTCCACATGAGTTCCGATTTGCGCCTCGCTTATCGCCTGCCGCTGGGGCTCACCACTTTGTGGCTTGTGGCCGATATTTATAATCTTCTCGACTCGCGTGCCGAAATAACGGAATATGCCCGCTCCGGCGGCAACTGGCGGCAGGCTATGGAAATTTTGCCGGCCCGCACTTTTATGCTCAAAGTAAAAATTAATTTTGGCGGCTAGGGCAGCCGGCGTATAGGAAAAATAATGGAAATTGCAATTATTATGCCCTCTTCTCCTTGTAAAAAAGAGGCTCTTGAAGCTGGCCTTGATATATTAAAATCATGGGGACATACCCCACTGCTCAGTCCTCTGGCCGAGCGGCCCGCTAAGCGTTATTTGGCCGGCAGCCGTGAGGAGCGCTTAGCAGAGCTTGATTGGGCACTTAACAGCAGCGCACCCTTCATTATGGCCGGGCGCGGCGGCTATGGCGTGCATCAGCTTTTGCCCTATTTGAATAAAAAAGCCATAGCCGCCGCCGCAAAGCCGCTCATGGGCTTTAGTGATATAACGGCTTTGCACCAAATGTGGCTTTTAGCCGGCGCTCCGGTTTACCACGGCCCCAATGTCAGCACTCTTTATAAGCTGGATGAGAAAAGCCTAAAATACACCGCAGCTCTTCTTTCCGGGCAAGATGTAGTTAAGGAAATTATAGCTGATTTTAATGCTAAAATAACAGCACCTTATGTCCCAAATTGCCTTTTGGGTGGCAATTTGGCTATGCTGGCCAGCTTGGCCGGAACGCCATATTTATATAAACCTGCGGAGAAATTTACCCTCTTTTTAGAAGATATCGGCGAGGCGCCGTACCGCCTGGATCGCCTTTTGCAACAGCTTTTGCTGTGCGGCTATTTTGCGCCCGTAGAGCGAGTTTTCTTAGGGGAATTTGTGGGCTGCGATCCCGATGCCGCAGCCGGTTATAAGGCCATAGATGTTTTAAAAGAGTTTTTTGCTGAGCTTGATATTCCCGCTTTTGCCGGTTTTCCGACGGGGCACGGAGAAGTTAATTATCCTCTTTTCCTTGGCAGGCAGAAAAGTAATTAGCGGCAGAGGCCGGTTTCTTCGTCACACCCTAAGCGGCATACTTCGTATGAAACGGGCCCAAAAAACGATTTGTTGTCACCGAGATTGGTTTCCAGGCAAGAATAAAGCATTGAGCTCGCAAGAGCAGTATCGTCTATGGTTATGCATTGCTTTTTATCCTGAGTACAAGTTGTATTATCAAAACAGTCGGCATAAGCTCCTTCGCCGTAGTTATCTAGTTGTGAAAAAATAGTTACGCCGCAAGTAAGGCCGTTAGGACAGGGTTCTTTAATCACTTTTTTACTTTGGGAAGAGCAGTAAATCATGTTGTTGCCATCGCAGCGCATCACAAAAAGTTGCGGTGTGCAGGTGGCGTTTTCTTGCAGACCGGCGCCTTTGTCGGCCTCGTTAATGGTGCACTCAAGCGTGTCGGCATTGCAGCTACTGCAATAGGTATCTCCGGTAGCCATAACGAAGTCATTTTTGCTTGTTTCCACGCAAGTTGTTTGGCGCAGTACTGGTATGCCATTTACTGTAGCGCAAGCTTTTTCCTCGGAGGCTGCGTCGCAGGAATCAATGGGATTAGTACACTCGGCCATATCGCGTCCATTTACGGTAAATTCCCGGCAAACCTGGTTACCGGTACAGGTAGTGGCAATTATTCTGCCGCCAAATCCGTCAGAATCTTTTTCTCCAGGTTCATAACAGGTAAGCGGGGTAGTGTCATTGGCACAATGCGGTTTATAGCTAAATGGGGAGCAAAGTTGGCCTTCTTCCGGAGCCAGTAAAAGGCAGGTGTTTTTTTGTTTGTCACAACCATGCTTGCAGTAGGTAAATTTATCTTGGGCATAATAAAGCTTGCCACCCTCGGTTTTAATACATTTCATGGGCCAATAAATGTCGTAATTCATATCTACATCTTCTTTGTTGTAACAAAGATCAACGATATCACCCTCTTTATCGCAGGGCAGAGCGCAAGTGATAGCTTTTTCGCCATATTCCGGCAATATAGTGCAAGTAGCGCCTTCAGCAACTTTGGAGCAATCTGTGACTGCCCAAGTGCTTGGAGCATTTAATTTTTTCTTGCAAGTAAAAATATTGCCGTCTTGGCAAAAATCGGCATCTTTAGTCGAATCGCACTCATCACCGGCCTTTATTTTGGAGTCTGCCGGTTTGGTGTTTTTTGGTGTTTCATCAGTTTTGGCATCTGATGAAGGCTTTTGGTCCGGGTCGTTTTTGCAACCGGAGATAGGCGCAAGCGATAACACAAGCGCTATTGTCAGAAACTTTTTAATCATGGCTAATCCTCCTCTTACCGGCCTTAGGCCGATATAAAAAAACAGTTTTTTAAACTATCACGTTTGGCAACTTTTCTGCAATAACCTATTTTTTTATTTGGCTAAAAGCCGAATTTTTGACCATTACGGTAGTCTTAGTAAGATGGGCACGCGCTTTAGGAGTGCCGAGATGCCCTTGGTTATAAAACGTGCTCTAAATAATATTTTGCTTACCGTGACGGTGCTTTTGCTTTTTGCCGCCGCGTTGGTGTTTTTGGCGGTTAAAGAGCCTGATTCTCTTAGCGGCACACTCTATTTGCAAATTATTTATCGCACTATGGGGCCAAGAGCGGCCTTGCCCTTATATAACGGCACACTAGGCATGGTGGATTATAAGAGTTTGCCCGCAGTGAGTGACCGCTTTTTAGTGCGCACTCTTTTGGCTGTTGATACTCCCGAGGAGGAGCAGACGGCCATTTTAAATTTTTATTTACAGCGTTCCGGCTACGGCCTTTCACAATATCTTCTTGGCCATAAGAGAGAAGTGGCCAAAAGGCTTCTGGCGCGTTTGGCAACTTATGACCAAAACGAGCGCTTTTTGGCTTTAAGGCTTTTGGAAGAATTGGAAACCGGCCGCCCGCTATCGCCGGAAAAGATGAATAAAATAGCTGAATTAAGTCTGCCCAAGGCGCATAAATTACTGGAAAAGTGGGTAGAAGAGCAAAATTCTCCGCGAGTAGCTCTCGGCGATGAATGAAAATTCTATGAAATATCATTGAATGGCCACTATGTTTCCACTATAATGCCAGCTTAATGTGGCTGCCCTAAGGGCCATTGGAGGTTGCAATGTTTGTAGAAGGTGATGTTGAACTTTTAATCAAAGACCGCGCTATTTTGGAAGAAGATGATTATGCCTTAAAGCTCTGGATTCAACGAGCTTTTAAGGATATGTGCTGTTACCGCATTTCCAATTTGGAGGAGCAAGCATCCAATAAATATAAAGTTACCGTGGCTCTTAAAACCGATATCCTGCCGGAATCTGAGCGCCATATTGTGGAAAGCCACGGCAAAGATGTTGGAATGCTGCGCACTTTTATCGAAAAGATGTTTATCGGCAAGGGCACTTGTAAAGCGGTGGGTGATCCCAAATTGCGGGATAACTGATTAGAGGAGAAATTAGTAATGAGTAATATCGCCGTTGTTAATGTGGCCAGAATTCTCGATGAGAGCAAAAAAGGCAAAGTGCTGGCTGCTACTTTGCGTTCGGCTGCCGATAAGTGGCAAAGGGATCTCCAGGAACTGGAAAAGCAATTTAACGAAGCGCGCGAAAAGCTGGAAAAGCTCGGCCAAGGTATTAGCGATGCGCACTTTAAACAAGAGCGCGAAGTGCGGATGCTGGAAGTGGAAATGCGCCACATTCAAACCAAAGCCCAGCTGGATATTGAGTCCCGCCGCGACCAAGCCCGCAATAAACTTTTACAAGAGATAAATCCCATTATGGAGAGTTTGGCTAAAGAGCTCTCTATTGAATTAGTGCTCACCGTGCCGGCCCGCGAAGTTATTTATGCTGCTCAGGCTATTGATATTACCGATAAGCTGCTTGCCAAAGTCGATGCCGCTTAATCTTCTGCCACTTATTATAAAATAAGCTGTTTGCCGCTTTTTTAGTTTTTATCAGCCAGAAATTCTTTTTGGCCGCCGTTTTTGATCCACTCGCTAAGGAGTAAGAGGCCCTTTTCAACGGAGACTTTGGGTTCATAGCCGAGATCGCGCTTGGCAGCGCTGATATTAAACCAATGAGCGGTTGAAAGCTCATTTACAACCCAGCGGGTTAGGGTAGGTTCCTGGCCTTTGCTGGAAACTTTCCAATATGATTCGGTCATGGCGGCGGCAATGAGAGCGGCCTTTTTGGAGATGGTTTTTTTCACCGGCGGCAAAGCGGCGGCGGCCAGAATTTTATCCATTATTTCCCAAGTGGGCACAGGAGAATCGCCGGTGATGAAATAGGGCTTTCCGGCTACTTTTTGCGCTTCTTCCGGAGTGGATAAGAGCTTTTCCATGGCCAAAATGTGGGCATAAGCGGCATCGGAAATATAAGTAGTATCGACCAGTTTAGATTTTTCGCCGATGCGCCGGAGCTTGCCGGCAGCGCCCTGTTCTATTATGCGGCGGGTTAAGCTGGTGTCTCTTGGGCCCCAAATGAGGTGCGGGCGCAGAGCTATCGTGCGCAAAGTTGGTGAATTACTTTTTAATATGAGCTGCTCGGCCATAGCTTTGGTGGCCGGGTAATTAGCTTCGTAATTTTTGGGGTAAGGGGCCGATTCATCGGCGCCTTCCATATCCTGACCGTTAAAGACAACGCTGGGAGTGGAGGTGTAAACAAGGGCTTTTACCCCCGCTTTTTGGCAGGCTTCCAAAACGCGCATGGTGCCTTCAACATTGATGCGATAAAAAGTATCCCAACTGCCCCAGGAGCTGGCGAGAGAAGCACAGTGAATAACGGCGTCGCAACCATTTACCGCTGAGCTTAAGGCCTCGCCGCCGCTTGTTAAATCGCCGGTTAACTGAGTTACGGCGAGAGTGTCTAAATATTTATGGTGCTGGCGGCTAAAACTGGCTACTTCATGCCCCGCTTCTTTTAGTTGGCGGACAATTTCACCGCCCAAAAAACCACCGCCTCCGGTAACCAAAACTTTCATGGCTGCCCCCTGTTAAACCAAACAGCTGGGCGAACTCTAGCAAACTTTAAGATTTTGGTAAACCGCAATTACAGATTAGAGGGCATAAAAAAAGCACCGCTTATCCTGGGACAAACGGTGCTTTTTTTAAGCTAGATAGCTGATTCTGGATTATTCTTCAGCGTGTTTGGCGCTCTCTTTTTCCAGTTCGTCAAAGGCTTTGTTAGCGTTTTCGCGGACATAGTCACGCACTTTGGCCGAAAGCTCTTTGTGGTTATTCATGTTGTCGATGGCTTTGCCCATATCGAGGCGGGCGAGGCAGTACCAAGTGTTGTTGGCTTGGTCAACCCAGCGATCCATGATTTCCACAAAGTTCAGGGTGCTCTGGGTGAAGCTCTTCATAGCGTCTTCAACGTGTTGCTCTTCGGAAGAAGCAGACATATCACCGGCGGTGGTAGAAGCCATGTAAGACTTGGTGAGGCCGGCGGTGTAGGTGCTGAAGGTAGCGGAAATAGCTCTTCTGGCGGAAGCTTCGCATTGTTCGCGGGCGAGGCTGATATTTTTGATACCAGAAGCAGAGCCAACGCCATAGAAAGCTTTGACATCGCCGCTAAAAGCACCGGAACCTCTGAAGACCCATTCGGGACCGTTGCCGCCCGGAGCTCCGGCATTGGGATTCGGTTTATCGCCACAGGCATTGAAACCAATGACAGACACCAGAGCGAGAGTGAGAGTTAATAACTTTTTCATACTTTCCTCCTTTGCCTTTACGGCAGTCAGCACTTTGCTGACATAATTTAAAGTCCACACAAACTCTTTGCAAGGACTTGGCTTAAGTGGTTGCCTAATCGCCCATCCTTGGGTAAAACTCTTTTACACCAGGTCGAGGCCGATGTAAACAACTTGGCCCAGAATATTTTAAAGCTATGGTTAAAGTATGTGATCTAAGTCCACTTGATGAATCTTTGCAGTATATAAGCGGCGTTGGGCCAGTGCTGATGAGCATTTTGAGCGCTGCCGGCTTTAATACCGTTAGGGATTTGCTCTTTTATTTGCCGCGTCGCTACGGCGAAATAGATGATTCGCAGACTCTCTCGGAGCTCACGCCCGGCCGCGAAATGCGAGTAAAGGGCATTTTGACCAAAAAAAGCACCATCCGCCCGCCGCGCCGCCGCCCTTTTTATGAGATTACTCTTGAAGATAGTGGCGGTAAGCTCACTGCCCGCTGGTTTAATTTTAGGCCTTATATATTTGATGCGGTAAATATCGGCGAAGAGCTGATACTGCTTGGCAAAGTTGATTACTTGCGCGGCAAATATCAAATGATGCACCCGGAAATCATCACTTTAAAGGGCGGCGGCGCGGCTCTTATGGCCGGTAATACCCACACTTTTTACAGTGATGTGGCGGGTATTAGCCAAATAAAGCTAAGAAAGCTCATTTTAAAAGTGTTGCCTCTGGCCAGCCAGATTAGTGAGCCCTTGCCTGAGGAGATCCGGCTCCGGCGGCGCATGCCGACTTTGAGTGAGAGTGTCATCTCTTTGCATGCGCCGCCGGAAGGGAGCGATATAGTAGCCCTCAACGAGCGCCGCTCCCCCTGGCAACAGCGGCTTATTTACGATGAATTTTTGGCTTTGCAGCTGGGCCTTTTTCTGCGCAAGGCGAGTCACCAGGGGAGCGGCGCTCCCGTGATAAAAAGCGCAAAAACGGTGGAAGAACTGGCAAAAGAGCTCTTTCCTTTTGCCTTAACGCCCGATCAAGCCGGCGCCGCCCGCGAAATTTTGGGCGATTTGGGGCAAAATAAGCCGATGAACCGCCTTTTGCACGGCGATGTCGGTAGCGGCAAAACAGCGGTGGCACTTCTTGCCGCCGCCGCCGCCATGGATGCCGGTTATCAGGCGGCCATCATGGCGCCAACCGAGCTTTTAGCGCTCCAGCACTATACCAAAGCCAAAGAGGCCTTTGGCGAACTTGCCCCCATTGAGCTCTTAATAGGCAACCAAAAGGCCGCCTATAAATTGCGGGTGCAAAGTGCGGCGGCGACAGGGCGGGCGGCGCTCTTAATCGGCACGCACGCGCTTATCCAAGAGGGCGTCTCTTTTAAAAAGCTGGGTCTTGCCATTATCGACGAGCAGCACCGCTTCGGTGTTATGCAGCGGGCCGCTCTTTTGCAAAAAGCCGAAGCGGCGAGCGGCTATACGCCCCATCTTTTGGTGATGACCGCCACACCTATTCCGCGCACCATGGCCATGACTGTTTACGGCGATTTGGATGTCTCCACCATTGCCCATTTGCCGCCCGGCCGCCTGCCGGTGATTACCAAAGTGCTGCGCGAAAAAGAGCGCCAGAGTATGTATAGAGAGATAGCCGAAGCACTGGCGCGCGGTGAGCAGGCTTATATGATTTACCCCTTGGTGGAAGAGTCGGAATCGGAGCTTCTAGCCGGCATAAAAGATGCCACCACCATGGCGGAGGAGCTTGCAAACGGGCCCTTTAAATATTTTAAAGTGGGGCTCATGCACGGGCGCCTTACGCCCGAAGAAAAAAATGCTGTTATGGAAGCCTTTCACCGCCATGAAATAGATCTCTTAATTTCCACCACGGTGGTGGAAGTGGGCATAGATGTGCCGAGCGCCACTATTTTGGTGGTAGAGCACGCCGAGAGATTCGGCCTTTCGCAGCTGCATCAGCTTAGAGGGCGGGTAGGGCGCGGCCAAAGCGGCGGCACCTGCCTGTTGATGATTGGCGGACATGCCGGCGATGAAGCTTTTGAGCGCCTCATGGTGCTCAAAGAGGAGAGCAGCGGCTTTAAAGTGGCTGAGGCCGATTTGGCTATTCGCGGGCCGGGCGATATTATCGGCACGCGGCAAAGCGGTATGCCTTCGCTGAAATACGGTGATTTACTGCGCGACGGAAACATCTTAAAAGCCGCCCGCCAGGATGCCAAAAATCTGCTTTTAAAAGATCCGGAGCTTAAAAATTACCCTGGCCTTAAAGAGCTGGTTAAAAACCTTTGGCAAGACCATCTATACCTCGCCACAGTGAGCTAGCAAAGGCAGGTTTTGCGATATTAAAATTTATTTTAAGCCGTAAATAGAGAAGACAATAACCAAAACAACATAAATAACGCCGCCCACAAAAACCCATAAATCGTTTTGTTTTTTGCCCCAGCGGTCGTTTACTTCCGGCGGTTCTGGGTGCTCTGTAGCCTTAGTGTAAGCTTCCCAAATCTCTTTTAAAGTGTGCTCGCCATAGCTTTTTTTAAAGAGCACCAGCTCTTTTATGAGAAAAAGGGCGATAGGCGGAAGAGCCAGAGAAAAGGTAATCAGGGCATCTATTGCCGGAGAATGTTCAAAAAGGCTAAGCGCCGAGCCGGTTAAATGCAGCATATAAAAAAAGCTGCGCCCCACAAAAATGGTCCAGAGCAGGCCGCTTACCCAGGGGTAAAAAGTAAAAAGCAGGCGCTCTCTAATGGTGATTAATTTTAATAATTCTTTATTATCAGCCATTTTATCCTCAAAAACGGTAAAGGGCACTTAGGCCGAATTGGTGTATACCATAGCTATAGCTTCCCATGCCAATAGTTTGTGCAGTGGTGGCTATAGCGTTAAAGCTCAGCGGCAAAACCCGGCTTTTTACCTCATCGCGCGGGACGTAATAGGTGTAAATATAGCCGATTGTGAGGCCGAAATATTCTTGAAAATTATAGGTGGCCCCAAGGCCCAGAGCCAATTTGTGCGCATCGTAATTATAGGGCGTGAGGTATTCGGCCGCTACAGCCGAATTTTGGTACATGAGGCCGCCTCTGAGCTGCACTTTGGACAAAATATTATACGTAGCGCCAAGATGGACGCTAAAGCGCTCGTTATAGTTTAGGGGAATAGCCATATTTTGCCCGCCGTTCGGCCCTTTTATGGTAAATTCAAGCTCTTTAACGGCAGCTAAATGTTCATAAGTAAAAGCGAGCTCTAAAGCATAGCGCTCAGCTTTTTCGTAGCGTAAAGCGCCCCGCGCTACTAGGGGAAAATGGTGCACTACCGTTATATCGTAATTCTCTTCCCCGCTTTTAAGCGAGCCGGTAGTGGCAGCGCTAAAGGGCAGATATAGGGAAAAAGCCAGCTTAAAATTGGCCGGCAGGGTAATAATGAGCCCCATAGCGGCGCTTAAATTTATATAATCATGCGCTTTTATTTGCGCCTTAGCCTGTTGTGCCTCGCCGGCGCTATTTTGCCGCATGAGGAGGCTATGGCTATAGGTGACAAAATGGTTCATAAGGGCGGCGCCGATGGCCACTTTGCCAAGGCGAATGGCGAGCGCCAGTTGTAATGTGTCCACCCGGCTGCCTTTATCGCTGATAGCTGCTTCGCCGGCCGCTTTTATGGGCTGCCAATCTTGCCGCGCTTCATAAGAGGGGTAATAACTGAGGGCGATAGCCGGCCCCTCTTTGCGGCCAAAGCCGGTGGCCAGGGAGAGGGCAATTTTGGGGGCAAAAGTGTGGCTATATGAGCTTAGGCCATCGTTTCTGCGCACAAAAGAAGCATAATTATAAAGGCCGCTTATATCGACTTCTGCGGCTACATATTGGACGCTCTGCCCGCTGCCTGCCACATTGTAATAAGCGGCGGTGAGCCCTTCGGCGCCGGCGACAGTGGCTCCGGCCATGGTGGCGGCCTTTATGCCGGGAAAGCCCGCCGTGCCGGTGGTGGCATAGAGAGGGGCGCCGGCGAAAAAAGCCACTAGAAAGCTAAATAATGAGAAAGCGTTTTTTTTCATGCCCTTCTGGCCGATTGTGGTTTGGTTTGAGCTAATGGCACTCTCTGCCGGCTCACTAGCACCTTTAGCATGATTTTGGTGTTTTTGGTCAAAAATTTGCCTCTTTCCTCCCGGCGGTTATCTTAAAAACCGGAGGTTTTACCGGGGGGAGAACGTGAAAACCTTATTTGCCTTTATTTTTGTTGCCGCATTTACCCAAACTTTTGCCGCACCTGAGCCCAGAGCCAAGGCCTATGATTATTACCGCCAGGGGCTTAAGGAGCTTGGCAATAATGATTATCAGCAGGCCGAAAGCCTCTTTATGGCGGCCCTGAAAGCTCTGCCGGAATGGGCGCCGCCTAAGCTGGAACTGGCCGAAACCTGGCGCCTTATGGGTGAGCCGGTGGAGCGGCGGGAGCCGATGGTTATGGCTGCTTATGAAATCATGCCCTATAGCCCGCGCGCTGTTTATGAGGCGGCCCTTTTGGCCCGCGACAAGGAAAAATACAGCGAGGCCATTACCCTTTTGGAAAGCGCTCTAAAAATGCGCCACGAATATAATGATGCGCGCTTGGAACTAGCTAATTTGGAGCTATATCGCCAAAATTACCGCGGCGCTTTTGACCATTTTAGCGAACTTAAAAAGAATTCATACGAGAGCAGTGCTCTTTATGTGGGCTTGGCGGCCAGTGCTAAAGCTCTGGGAAATCAGGAGGCCGAAGAAGAGGCGCTTTTAAAACTGGTGGCCATGAGCAGTGAGAGCCCGGTGATGCTGCGTCGCTTGCTGGATTTTTACGAGAGCCATGGCCAGGAGGCTCAGGCAAGCGCAATCGCTCAAAAATTGCAGCAGAAGCTGGCGCCGACCAATCGGCCGGTTATGCGGCCGCTGCCGGCGTCCAAACGCTAATTTTCGTTGCGGTTGTTATTTGATTTTGTAATACTTGCTAAGAATTGGGAATTTGTCGGGATTTTCCAGAATAGTTTTTTCAAAAGCGGCAAAATAATCGGCATTCGAGGTACTGGCACTTATTTTCTGCATCTCTTTTAAATATTTTATTTTGTCATCCTGAGCGGCTTCCTGTTCAGATGGAGTAGCATCTTCGGCGTGGAGACGTTTATTGGCATCCGTATAAAGAGCCATAACTTCTCCCAGCGGGTCGCACATCTCATTTAGGAGCTTGGCTTCCCGGATAAAGGCCTCGCGCACCTCATCATCGGGATTATATTTAACCGCGCCTTGCTGCAAGGGGTCACGGCCAAAGGGGAGCCTTGAGCGATCAAAGCCCTCGCTGCCGGTAACACGCACAATATCGATGGAATCGCAGGAATGTAAAATGAGCGCCTCAGCCGTATCAATAGGCTTACTGCCATCAATAAGGGCGGCCATTTTGGCTAAATATTTTTCATCGGTTATGCCTTGTTTGGATAGGTATTCTTTGAGGGCATCACCGCTGGCTTTTTCATAAATATCTGGGCCGTTTCTGACGCGACCGGCATCATGCATGGCAATGGCCCTTAAGAGGCCGTAGCGGTCTACTTTTATGCCCTGCTCATCCATATAATTTATCATGGCATTAGCGTAGATTATCACCCGGCTAATATGCGCCCGACCGTGAATGCTTTGCGGGTCAAATGTTTGCTCGTGCTGCTTGTAAATCTCCATAATATCATTAATAAATTCGGCTTTAAAAGCGGCAAAATCGCTGGCTTTTTCCTTGGCCTCGGCCGGAGGTTCAATGGGCGTTAAAACAGCGCGCTCGGTTTTTTTCAGACCGCCGGCTTCCTCCTCGGTAAGCAATACCAATTTGACCCCCAGTTTTTGGGCCACATCCTTAGCCTGCTGGATGGCTTTGGTATCGTGTGCATCAATGCGCATGCGTATTTCTTTGACATCTTTGGTTAAATCTACGCCGCCCCAGATTTGGCCTTCGATATAGTCGTTGGCACCTATGGCGCAATTTATGGCGTATTGATCCTGGGCTCTGGTTTTTATGGCTTCGAGTACCGTATCATGCAATTTAGGCAAAAGGCGATCAATTCTATCGGCAGAAGTGGCAATAGAAGTATCGCCGCGACTAAATATCATGGTGCCCAAGGTAATTATATCGGCCAGGAGCGCATCTGATATTCTGGCCTGGCCCTGGGCCGTGCGCGCATCGTTATAGCTGCTAAAAATGTGATCCAGGATATTTTCGAGAGACTCATCATGACCAAAGCCGCAAACAGTGTTTTTATTTTTCTCTAATTCAGTGGCAAAATATTGAATTAGCTCATCGGTAAGGGCCTCGGGATGGGCTGGAGTAAAAGGCTGTCCATTTTTAAAGTCTTTTAGCGCTGCGGAAAATTTGGCGATCCCGCTTTCGGTAATAGCCTGCTCAAAGACGTAAAAAGTATCGGCAGCGGTAAAGGAGGCCCGTTTTTTCACACTGTCTTTGAGCACAATGGCGCACTGGCTGCCGCCGGAATAGAAACTGGCTCCTCCGGCCTTTCTGGCCCCGATATTCAAGGCGGCGTAAATGGGATGAGCGGAGCTTTTTACCCCATCACTATCCACTCTAGTGAGCTCTGGGAATAAATTATGCTCCACCGTGGTACGCTGCGGTATATAGTGTTCACCTCTGGTATCTTTAATTTCAAAGACATTTTTAAGTTTGGCTCGTTCCGGGTCAAATGTACCGTCTGGGCCTCTAAAGGGTGAGTCGTCGTCAATAAGAATAAAACCGGGAATATTTATGGTTAGCTCACTCTCATCAATAATTTTGTGAAAATCGGCCGGAGTAATGCCCTTGGCGCCGAGAATAGCCTGACTCTCGGGAGCCATATCCACTCGTTTAGTGGCATCACCGGTTGAGAGATATTCCGTGCTCTCTTTGCCCAGTTCGGCCTGCGCCGAGTGGCGTTCCACATCGGCGAGCACGGCCACATTGGCGCCGGAAAGGCGCTCGCCGGCAGCCGGGGTCACTTCAATAGCTCTATCGGATATATGCAAATAAACAATAGCTTCAATATGGTTCAGAGTTTCAAGGAGCAAGTTAAAATCACTGGAATAAGCTGGTAATTTACCGCCGAGGCGCGGTTTATCGTACTCACTGGCTAGCGCAATTCTAAGGTCGGTAAGGGCCGGGTTATTAAGGCCTTTAACCAAGTTCAAGAGCTCATCCGGCGACATTTTTTGCAAAGCCTCATTCATGGTCTTGGTAAAAAAGGCGTCAAAGGTCCGGCGATCGCCGGCCAAGGTGCGCCCGGTGCGGGTGGCACTGCGCAGATGGTCCAGCATAGTTGCCAGTTCGCCAGGGTTTTCCGGCGTAACAAATTTCCCGATGTTGCCGTTAATAATTGCCGAAAAAATGCTATCCATGCGCTCGGAAAAGTCTTTATGGGCATCCGCTTCCAGATTATGCATAAAGGCCTCCAGCGGCGCTTTAAGACGTGTGGGGATATCAGCCTCACTTTTAACCAATAAAGACTGGGTAAATTCACTGCCATCGCTAATATGGCGGTCAATAGCAGCATCCCGCACCGCTGAACGCAGGTTATTCATAGCCTCATCAACTTGGCGGGCCTTAGAATAGGCGGCCATATTATAGACATTATCGACAGTGTTATAAAGAGCGCCGTTATTGAACTTTTCGGCCAGTTCGTTGGCCGATTCCTGCACTAGCCGGAACTCCCGCCCGGTGACCATGGTGGCAAGATGCTTTATTTGATCGTTAGTCAAAGCGCCAAGCACCGTTTGAAAGGCCCCAGAGCGAGCGCGGGAAAAATCATCGCCTCCTGGTGGGGGAGTATTGGGATTAGCCAGCCGTTTTTCTTTGAAATCGGCCTCAAGTTTGGCCTGAATGGCGCCTTCCAGTTTGGCAGCGGCGGTAAAAAACTTATCAATATCAGGTATCTCCTGGCTGGCGGCGCTCACCATATATTGAGTGAGTTCATCTACTGTTTCCAACTTGGCCGGCTCTTCAGGAATCAGGCGCAAAAGGTAATTATGTTGCACTGCCGCCA
>JAEEML010000038.1 GCA_016283195.1 Deltaproteobacteria bacterium
CCCCTGCCACTCTATCGCCCGGAAGAGCAAACCCCGGACAAAGGGGCCAAAAAGTTAGGAGATGCGGTAAATTTAGTGCGTCTTGGCGCCAAAGATTTTGAAAAACTGGCAGAGAGCCTCCCCAAAGCCGTCTTTGTTATAATTGAGGCAAGTAGTGAAAATTTAAAGCAATATGCTAAAAAAGCACCCGGCAGAGTGGTAATAGCCCTGCCGCCGGTTATTTTTGAAGATGAGCTTTCCAAATACCAAGCCTTGGTAAAAGCAGCCAAAGAAAGCAAGCTCATGGTTGAAGCTAACAGTTTGGATACTTTGGAGCTTATTAAAAATGGCGGCTTTAACCATTTTGTCGCCGGCCCGGGGCTCAAAGTATTAAATAGCACAGCCGCTCTCACACTTAAAAATCTGGGGGCACTTTGGGGCAATATTTCTATAGAGGCCGATAAAGCACAAATAGAAGAACTCACTAAATACAGCCAGTTACCGCTGGCCATGACGGTTTTTGGGCGCCCGGCGCTCCTCACCAGCCGCGCCACTCCCGGCCATAAGAATCTGGGTCGCTTGGAAGATGCACGCAACATAGTTATAAAGGGCTCTTTTACCGGCACACTTTGGCAATTCCGCCCTATTATGCCCTTTGATTTGCGTGGCGTCAGCAACAAAGCCATAACTCTGCGCTATATCGCCACCGATTTAACAGGCAGCCCTGATGCCGCAAAAGATTTGCTATCAAGGCCTGATAAAAGCGCAAATACTTTTAATTATTTTAGAAAATTGCAGTAATTTTTTCGACGTTCTCGTTCTTTAGCATAAGAAATTATGCATAGCGCTTTAAAAGCGAGCGCATAAAGCGCTTGTGATTGCCAAGGTAAAAAGCCAGAGCCTTGTTAAAATCTTTCCCCACCAGCCGCTCCACCAGAAGCTGACTGATGCGTTGTTCTAAGTCCAAAATGCTCATAGAACGCAAAATAATCTGCCGCTCAGGCCCAGAAAGAGCATTCATAGCCTCATGAAATACCGTGTGGGCGCGCGGTTGGTAAGCCCAAAAGTAGAGCATATCCAAGCTGTTGACAATAGCAATGTGCTCCAGATTGCTCTGTTCCGGGGGCAACTGGCTATAAAATTCTTGTGGCTTTTCCAGCGCGGCAAGAAGATTTTTCTCTGGGAAAACAGCCTCAAGTTTAGCATAATTATCAAATATTTGCGATAATTTTAGCTTATAGTCGGCCTTTCTTAGGCGCATATTCACCCCGCGATCGGCAAGACCCTCAATCACGGCGGCCACCAAGTCGGAAGCCAGTTTGGAAATCATGGCCGCCCAAAATTGCAGCTCGGTATTGGCTTCGCCGATTGTAGCAAAGATACCAAAAAAGAGCAGCATCCGCCCGGCTAAGTGGCTCATACCAAGAGCAATGGGTATAGAAAGAATAGAGCGGAAAAAATTACCCACTGCGGCACTTTTTGGTAAGCCGCGCATAAAATTATGCGAAGTAATATAAACGCCGTTTACCAGCGAGTTCACAGTATAAAGAATAAAGACATGGTGCGAAGTGGTAACACCAAACATATCCTTTAAAATAACACCATTTACCAGCCAATCCAAAAGCGGCACCGAGATGCCTGAATAAAGCAGCGAATCGGCCACCCGCCCCCAGCTGACAAAATCTGTCCAATGCAACAGAGGGGCATTGGAAATACCGCGCCCGGCCAAAACCGATTGCATAACATTGCGCACGCCGGTAATAGCAAACCAGATAATGGCCCCAAAATAGGCCAAAAGCCACCAGTCCTTGGTAAAGAAAAAGGAGAGGAAAGCAGGAATAAAGCCGCCCAGCACTTTTAGCCAGTTAATAATGTCAGAGCGCATATAACGCAGCGGAATTTTGTAACGTGCGCGTTCGCTCTCTTCCTCCAGCGTATAGGGTGTGGGCGTCTCCTCGGCAATGCCGCCCAAAGTAGCCACATTGCCGTCTTTAGAATATGAAAAATCGGAAGCCTGCCATTTTTCTTCAATTTTTGAAAGAGAACGGCGGTTTATTATCGGCAAACGGTGCCAAAACTGCCCCCAAAGGCCAAACTTATCAACCTCGGTGCCATAGGTGACCACATGAAGCGCCTGCGCTTTAATAGGCACAATGCGGCGATTAATGGAATTTTCTTTGCGCACCTTGCGCTGTACACTTGGGGCCAAAGAGTCTAAAACCACGAGCCCCATGCCGTGCAGTTGCCGCGAGCGCCCGGTGGAATCGCTGCCAAGCTGAGCTTTTAATGGACTCTCCCTATAGAAAGATTGCAAGCGCGGCAAATCATGGAGAATAACCCGCATCTTTTTCAGGCGCTCTTCTTTATCCGGCTCGCTGCTCTGCTCCAAATCGCTGATCATCCGCCGCACAATGTGCTTTAAACGAATGATATTTGTCCCGTTAATGGCCTGGCGCAATTCGTCTATTCCCTCATAATTATTTATCTTTTTTGTGAGATAATCTTTGAGGTTCATAAGTTCCAGGTGCGTTATCAGCCCCTCGCAATCATAGAGAACTTCCAACACTTCCGGAGCATAAAGGCCGGTCAAATTCATATTTATGCGATAACCGGCCGGCAATTTGTTTACTTCGCTCAAAAGTTCTTTGGGCGAAAGGGAGAGGCGCGCCGGCAAATCAACCGCCGTTTGCGGATTATGCGGATCGGGCACTTCGGGATTTTTGGAACTTTTAAGATAATTTTGAAAAACCACCTCCGGATAAAAAGCCGCCATTTTAGCTATTTTTTCTTCTATTTTTTTGAGCTTATCAGGCGCAGCTCCTTTGGCTTCCGCCCGTAGTACCGTAAGGCGCTCTTTAAAAAGCGGTTGCACTTTATGATAAATAAATTCAGCCAGATGCAGAGTTGAAGCTTGGCCGGCACCGACAAAAGCTAAAAACGGCGCTACTTCAAGAGGGGGCAATTTAATCTCAAATTCACTATTCAGTTTTTTTAAATGCTTTTTATTAAAATTATCCAAAAGCGCCAGCACATGGCGCTTGAAATAATCAGCCGACTTCTCGCCTTCCTTCATAAAGCGATTAACCACCGGCTCATTTAAAAAGCTAAGAAAATCGCGCGGATCGGAGAAGCCACGCGGCACCCAGATGAGCTGCACAAATTTAGCGCGGTGCCGGGCCCAGAGCTCCACACCAATACGCACTGTTATGCCCATAATCTCGGCCGCTTCTAAAAGCTCGGCCGCCACTTCCGGGCGCACAAAGTGGTAATATACAACCGTAATTTGCTTAATACCTTTTATCCAGGCATCCATCACCAGGTGCGTTGGCGTTTTCCGGCCCTTGGTACTGGCATCATGCACATGGCTGTCAAAAGTCAGCTGATCGCCGCTTTCTGGCATTTCCAAAAGGTGATAGCGATCCAAAAGGCGGCGCACCACACCAGGCTTGCCGCCGGAAACCTGGCGAAAATCATGAGCTAATTCCAATTGGCGCACCGGGTCATCACCGGAACGCACCAGCTCTTTCATTAGCTGCAGCTGCACACGCGCCGTATTTATGCGCATATCAGTAATGGCGCTGCTTAAAGCCTCCTCCTTCACCGAGCGCAGTGCCTGAAGCCGCTCTCCGGCCTCTCCGTTTTCCAAAGAGCGCAAGAGCTGAATGATGGCATAGGCCACTCTGGATTCACGCTGAGCAGAAAGTTCTTTTATTCCGTGCGGATGCAAATAAGGGTCCAGGAGGCGCTTTTGGTGTGAACGGAGGCTCTCGTTCTCCAAAATCTCATTAACTATGGCTAAGAGTTCATGATCTGCCGGGTCAAAATATATTCTTGAAATTCTGGGCACTTGCACCGCTGCTTTCGACATTTGCCTACCTTAATTATCACAACAGGGCCAAATCACTTGGGCCGAACCTCCATTATGACTGTTGTGGCTATTTGGTCAAGCGCTATTTGCTCTTTTACCAAACTCTATTCTCTGATATAATTCCAAAAGCTTTTTTGAGGAAAGGAGCCTCATTATGAATAAGCGTTTTGCCTTTACTGCTCTACTTGCTTTGGCCATGCTTGCTGTCTCCTGCTCCGGGGAAATTCCGGCCGCCGATTGTGCTGACGGAGATGCCGATTGCCAGAAAAAAGCCGGTAATGACAATTGGGGCCTCGATGCCATTACCGACCCCAATGTGGAATGCACCGTAAATCTCCACTGCGGCGACGGCCACTTTTGCTATGAAGGCAAGTGCTACGAAGAAAAAGTGCTGGCCATAAAGACCCTCACCCTGCCGCCGGCTATTGCCGAAAACAGTTATGATTTTCAATTTGAGGCCTTTTACGGCGTAGAGCCTTTGGAGTGGCTCATTGTCGGCACTTTGCCGGAGGGGCTAAAATATGATATGTTTGGTCATGTTACCGGCACCCCAGTTTTAGATTCCGTTGGCGAATATCCGCTAAAAGTTACAGTATTTGACGCCGCCGGAGCCCAAGCCAGCGCCACTTATGTTTTAACTGTAAAAGAGCCCAATCTTTATATCACCACCAAAGAGTTGCCCACCGGTCAACAAAATGCCGAATATTCTGCCCAAATAGAGGTGGCCTTTGGCACTGCCCCCTTCCAATGGCGTCTGGTTGGCGAATTGCCACCCGGCCTCAATTTGAGCGAGAGCGGCCTTATCAGCGGCGTTCCCGAAATCATTGGCACTTTTACTTTTACCATTAAAGTTTATGACAGCTCCGACCCGGTTAACAGCGCCAGCCGCGAACTATCTATCACCATCGATCCTTTGCCGCTAAAAATCAAAGCCGGGATTTTTTCTTATGATCTCAGCAAGATAAACCAGGCATTAAGCGGGTACTCCTTAAGTATCCTCATGCCCGCTATCGGCAATTATAAAATTCAACTTGGCGCCGAAGGCGGCCTGCCGCCCTACACCTGGGCCGAAGATAATAACCCCATTGTCAGCCTGGCTATGACCTTTTTGGGCATCTCTGTAGCCATGCCTGAAGGCCTCACTTTAAGTGAGAGCGGCGTTATCAGCGGCACGCCCAGCGGCGAACCCTCCTCGTTCACCATCCCCGGCACCCAAATTGCTCTCAAAGGCTATATTTTCATGGCCACCGTCACCGACCAAAACGGCGACACAGCCACCGGTCTTTTTCTTATTCCAGTTATTGATTTAAACGATTTATTAGGCCTTTTGGGAGGTCTTGGCGGATTAGGTAATTTGCCGTTTTAATTTAAACTTTTTAGCTTTTCTTAGACGCTGTTTTTTTGGCTGAAGTTGCTTTAGTGGCCTTGGCTGCCGTAGCCACTTTGGTAGAGGTTGCTTTTTTTTCTACTGTCCCCTTCTTTGCTGCTGCCCGGCGCACAAAACGGCGCTTAGGCGCTCCGCCGTCTGCAGCAATTTTGGCCACTTTGGCATCGTAAATAGCAATAGCTTCATCGAGAGTGAGCTTATCAAGCGCCTCTTCCTGCTGCGCTTTGGGGACAGTGGCATTAACGGTGCCATCGGTAATATAAGGGCCGTAGCGGCCATCTTTTATCCTGAGCTCCACCCCGCTTCCCGGATGGGTGCCGAGTAATTTGCCGCTGTTATCAGCTTTGGCTTCACCGGTTGAACGCGCTGCCGCTTTGCCTCGCGTCTTGGGTTTATTAATAAGTTCAATGGCTTCGGCCAGGGTAATAGTGAGCGGCGAGAGCGAGCTCGGAATAGAGCGCGTTTCGCTACCGGCTTTAACAAAGGGGCCAAAGCGCCCGCTGGCCGCCACCACTTCCTCACCAGCCTCATTTTTGCCTAAGGTGCGCGGCAAGGAGAGCAAACGAATAGCGGTATCGAGATCAATATCTTCCGGCTTCATGCCCTTTAAGAGCGGCGCAGTCTTAACTGCCGGCGCTTCAGCAGTTGCCCCAGCCTTTTTGCCTTTGGCTCCCTTCTCGCTCTTCTCGGTTTTTTCCGCTTTATCGCCCATTTGCACATAGGGGCCAAAGCGCCCGCTTTTCACATAAATAGGCTGTTTTGTTTCCGGATGAAGACCTAGAGGCTCCTCAGCTGTGCCGGCTTTTTCCAATAATTCTACAGCTTTATTCAGAGTTAGTTCATCGGGCACCGTGTCATCGGCAATAGATGAGCGGGCTTCGCCATTGGTCAAAAAGAGGCCAAAACGGCCAACGCGCACTTCCACCTGGCGCCCTTTTTCATCTTTGCCCAAAGGAACACCGCAAACCACGCGCGGGTCGATTTTTTCACCGGAGCTTTCCACCAGTTCCAAGAGCCCCGGATAACCGGCGCCATAATAAAACTGCTTTAAATAATCGAGTTCGCTCACTTTGCCGTTGGAAATCTGGTCAAGTTCCTCTTCCAGTTTGGCAGTAAATTTATAATCAACCAAATTAGTAAAATATTGTTCCAAAAGGTTGGTTATAGCCATAGCCAAAAAGGTGGGCACTAAAATCTGCCCCTTCATAAAGGCATAAGTGCGGTTTACCACCAGCTCCAAAATTGAGCTCCAGGTACTGGGGCGGCCGATACCGGCCAATTCCAGCGTTTTGAGCATCTCGGCATGAGTATAACGGGCCGGCGGTTTGGTGGTGTGCTCCTGCAATTTTAGCTCTTTAGCTATTAAATGAGCCCCTTCGGCAAGCGGCGGCAAGAGCTTTTCCTGGCTGGCGAGCCTAGCCGACGGGTCATCGCTACCCTCCACATAGGCGCGCATATATCCCGGGAATATAATAGT
This sequence comes from Deltaproteobacteria bacterium, assembly GCA_016283195.1. Taxonomy (GTDB): domain Bacteria; phylum JAEEML01; class JAEEML01; order JAEEML01; family JAEEML01; genus JAEEML01. Next base: position 6,712 of record JAEEML010000038.1, read on the forward strand.
TTTTCCCGTTGCTTTGAAGGCTGCCCTGCCCTGATTTACCAAGACAGATGTGAGCTCAACTTTGGCATCGTTCATCTGGCAGGCCATAGTGCGCTTATAAATGAGCTCATAGAGCTTTTGGGCCTCAAAGCCCAAGCTCTTTACCGCCTCCAGCGGAAAGAAGGTATTACTTGCCGGGTCGATAGCCGGACGAATGGCCTCGTGGGCCTCTTGGGAATTTTTGGCTTTATTGGCATAATAACGCGGTTTTTCAGGCAAAAATTCGCTGCCAAACTCGCTGGTGATAAGTCTGCGTGCTGCCGCAATACCATCAGGTGAAAGATTGGTGGAATCAGTACGCATATAGGTGATAAAGCCGTTTTCAAAGAGACTCTGGGCGAGGCGCATCGTCTGTGAGGGGCTAAAGCGCAGTTTCCGCGAGGCCTCCTGCTGCATGGTGCTGGTGGTAAAAGGCGGATATGGGCTGTTATTTTTTGGCTTTTTCTCCACCTTGCCCACGATGGCTTTTTCTTTTGAAATTTCTTCAAGAAGCTTTTGGGCGCTCTTTTTATCCAGCAACAGCGCTTTGGAACCGGCTTTTAGCTGCCCGGTTTTAGGCGAAAGATCGTCACCGCCGGCCACATTTTGCCCGGAGACAGAAAGCAAATCGGCCTCAAAAGGCGTGCCGTCGGCAGCCAGATAAGTAGCTGAAATATCGCTATAATTGCCGGATACAAAGCTGAGGCGCTCGCGCTCCCTGTCCACCAGCATACGCACCACCACGCTCTGCACGCGGCCGGCGCTCAAATTGGGCACCATCTTTTGCCAAAGAACCGGGCTCACCATGTAGCCAAAGAGGCGATCGACAATACGCCTAGCTTCCTGAGCACGCACCAAGTCCATGTCGATGTCGCTTAAATGATGAAGCGATTCCTGCACAGCTTTGTAGGTAATCTCATTAAAGCGCATACGCTTTACCGGCACTTTTATCTTTAAAAGCTGCACCAAATGCCAGCTAATAGATTCACCTTCGCGATCTTCATCGGTGGCGAGCAGCACTTCACTGGCATTTTTGAGAGCATTTTTGAGATTTGTTACTGTGTCACCGCGCGCTTTTACCACATAAAGCGGCGCAAAATCGTGCTCCACATCAACACCCAGGCGCGCCCACTTTTGCCCTTTATAAGCTGCCGGAATATCAGCGGCCGAAGTTGGCAAATCGCGTACATGGCCAACAGAGGCCATCACCTTATAACCAGCACCCAAAAAGCGCTGTATGTGGCGCACTTTATTGGGAGATTCCACAATCACCAATTTATATTTGCCATCTTTATTTTCTTGAATAGCTTGCTTTGCCATTACATCCTCCCCATGGAGCTCTAGGGCCTTATACTCATAGTTTGGCTCTTTGGCAATTTATCGGGCAAATTATTTTGCCTAAACGTAAGACAGTTGCGCCGCTCCAGGTTCATCTCACTCCAGCATACCCATAGCGGTAACTTCGTTCTTATTTACATGTAAGTGCCTTAAATCATAATACTTTGTGTGCTCGCGCAGGAATAATTTAAAGGGCTCCAATAGATGGTAGCTCTCGCCGCCTTTAAACTTGATGGTCACCACAAAATTGCGGCAAAGTCGCTCGCTAACCCAGGTGGTCACCAGCTCGATAAGGCGCTCGGGGAAAGCAATAATATCGCTCAAAAGCCAGTCAACAGGCTTTTCCGGCCGGTATTTAAAGGCATCGCCCTGCATAAAAGTGA
>JAEEML010000039.1 GCA_016283195.1 Deltaproteobacteria bacterium
CACTGAAAAACCCGGTCTATTTCCAACCCGGCAAAAAATTGCGTAAGGGCGAGGTGATGGGAGATGTCAGCGAGACAGCAATCCAACAGATTCAGATTCGGGAAACCGTCAAATCCCACTTTGAAAAAGAACGGGCATTGTTCAACCAGGGCATCAAGACCCTTTCGCTGTTCTTCATCGACGAGGTGGCCAACTACAAGAGCTATGATGCGGATGGAAACGAGGTGCAAGGTCCGCTGTGGAAGATGTTTGAGGACGAATACAACCGCTATCTGAATGAGAACTTGACCCTGTTTGAGGACGATTATCAGAGATACCTGCGCCGTTTTTCGGCTGCGGAAGTGCATAACGGTTATTTCTCCATTGACAAGAAAGGCCGTTCAGTAAACAGCGAAGTGAAGCGTGGTAAGGACACCTCCGATGACATTTCGGCTTACGACCTGATTCTGAAAAACAAGGAACGCCTGTTGAGCTTCGATGAGCCGACACGATTCATTTTCTCCCACTCTGCCTTGCGCGAAGGTTGGGACAATCCCAACGTGTTCCAAATCTGCACCTTGCGTCACGCCAACTCCAGCACTGCCAAACGGCAGGAAGTGGGTCGTGGTTTGCGTATCTGCGTCGATAACGATGGCAACCGTATGGACAAGGAACGCTTGGGCGATGCCGTACACGACACCAACAAACTGACCGTCATCGCCAACGAGAATTACAGCTCTTTTGTCGATGCCTTGCAGAAAGAGACCAAAGACACCCTTCGTGAACGTCCGACACAAGCCACGGTCGATTACTTCAAAGGCGTTACCCTCAAAGTGGGCGAGGAGAAGCACACCATTTTGGAACAAGAGGCCGCCAGTATTGTCAGTTATTTGTTCGACAACGACTATATCGACGAGAAGGGCAACATCTTGCAAGACTATCATACCGATATGGAAAAGGGCACTTTGGCCCCGATGAGCAAGAAGTTGCAACCCATTGAAGAGCAAGTGCATAAATTGATACAGAGTATCTTTGATCCTGCTGCTTTGGACGATATGGTAGAAGATGCTAACTGTAAGGCGGAAGTGGTGAATGAGCGTTTGAACGACAATGCCGAAAAGAAGGAATTCAAGGCCTTGTGGAAAGAAATCAACCACCGCTATGTCTATACGGTGCATTACGACAGTGAGGAACTGATTCAGAAAGCCATTGCCGCCATTGGTAGCGAGTTGAATGTCACGCAGCTCAAGTATGTGGTGACCACCGGCATCCAAGGCAATGACGAGTTGGATTTTACCGGCGAAGAGAGAACCAGAACGAGTGAAATGCGTGATGTGTCAACCAGCAATGTACCTTACGATTTGGTGGGCGACATCGCCAAAGCCGCTACATTGACCCGCCGCACAGTTACTTGCATTCTGAAAGGAATTCGATCGAAACTATACATGTTTAAGAACAACCCAGAAGAGTTCATTCGCAAGGTGAGCCATATCATCAGAGAACAGAAAGCCACGATGATTGTGGAGCACATCAGCTATAACCGTACGGAAAACCATTACGATTCCGACATCTTCACCAAGGAAAAGAGCCGCCAAACAGTGGATAAAGCCTACGAAGCCAAAAAGCACATTTTGGATTATGTCTTTCCCGATAGCCAAGGCGAGCGTGACTTTGCCGAGGACTTGGACAAAGCGGAAGAAGTGTGTGTCTATGCCAAATTGCCGAGATCGTTCCACATTCCTACTCCTGTTGGCAACTATGCTCCCGATTGGGCCATCGCTTTCAACGATAACATGGGCATAAAACACGTCTTCTTCATTGCCGAAACCAAAGGCAGCATGGATTCGATGCAGCTAAAAGGTGTAGAACAGGCTAAGATTAAATGTGCAGAGAAACTATTTAATGACCTCAGATTTAGCGGCGTACAATATAAAGCATGTAGTAATTACCAGGACTTACTAAATGCAATCAATAAGTGCTAGTGCCCCGCCTCCCCGCCAAATTCCCTCGCCATCTCTTCATAGCTCACCAGCGTAACATTTCCCAGTTCGGCGGCTCTTTTTTGGCAGCCTGCGGAAAAGCCGGATTTAGAAAAGATAAAATAGTGCTTTTCCGCATAATTAAGCAGGCGGCTACGCTGTAAAAGTGTTTCAAGAGTGGCAGTTTCTACTTTTTCACTAGTCCACTTGCATTCAGCAAAGAGGGCGCTATGACTATCCTCTTCACCAATAATATCAATTTCCGCTTGGCACTTGTTTTGCGGATCATTGCCCCACCAGCGGCCGAGAGAACGAAATTCCAGCGGGCTTTTCCCTCTTAAAAGCAGCTCCCAAAGATATTGGCGGGAAATCTCCTCAAATACTTTTCCCATATAAGCCGGGAGCTGGGGCTCAATGCGCCGGTAGGCTAGGTCGATAGCGCCACGGGCAATTAAAGAAACATTTTCGGGGACAAAGCGATACCAAAACCGAAACATATTATCACTTAGGTAATATATGGATTTTTTAGTGGATTTTTCGCCATACGGCTCCTCTTTTTGCACCAGCCCCAAGGTGAGGAGGTTTTTTAAATAGGTGGCGCACACATTGCTTGGTTCGCCGACTTTGCCGGCAATTTCTGCCAGGCGCGAAGCGCCGCAGGCAATGGCGGTAATGATGGCTGTATAAATTGCCGGCTCTCTAACCTCTTGTTTTAAAATATTTATTGGCTCTTCATAAAGGGGCGAGGCCGGATTTAGATAGAGATTTTTAATGTTTTCGTTAAGACTCAATTTGTTATCTATATTTAAGAGATATTGAGGTGTGCCGCCAACCAGGCCATATATGAGCGCTCTCTCTTCCGGAGAAAAGCTATTAGCATATTGAAAAACTTCTTTAAATTCAAAGGGCAGGAGTTTAAGCTGCGCCGATCTGCGGCCGTAGAGAGGCGCTTTATAAGCCAGTACCTGATCCTCCATATATGACATGGAAGAGCCGCAAAGGATGAGCATTAGTTTGGAGTTATCTTTAAATTTGTCTATCAGTAATTGCAAAGTTGAAGCGAGGTGCGGCACCACGCGGGCAATATAAGGATATTCATCAATGGCTAAAATCAGGCGTTTTTTAAGAGAAAGGCGAAAAACACTTTCGAGAGCCGCCTGGAAAGATGAAAAAGTGGCATCAAATCCTTCTGGCCCACTGTATTCCATAATACTTCGGCTAAAATTTTCTAAATTTTGCCCGGCATTGCTTTCTACACCCATAAGATAAATAGCCGGTTTATCAGTGATAAAATGGCTTATTAGGGCTGTTTTGCCCACGCGGCGGCGGCCATAGATAACCGCAAACTCGAACTTGTCGGAATTATATAATTTATTTAAAGTACTAAGCTCGTTCTCCCGCCCGATAAACATGATGCCACCTCCAGTATAGCTATTTACATAGCTATTTTACAAATAATAGCAAATTACGATTTGGTCAATCACGATTTGGCAAATCGTAAATGACTACTTTGCCTACCTGCCATCTTTTGTGCGCTAAAATTGTCTTTTTTAAAAAGAGGTGCTAAGAGAAGGTGGCTTTTTGGTGCCCTTGATGAGGAGCCTTGTTACATATGTCCGAAAAGAGAGAAAAAGTTGTTGTAAATGGCCGCAAAAAAAAGGGATTCTTTCGCACTCTTTTCCGCCTGGCCATCTTTGCCGTTTTGCTTGGCGGAACTCTGGCCGCTTTGGGCGGCGCCGCTCTTTATACCATCACTGTGCCCACAGTACCCATGATGGAAAAGGTGGAAGACTACAGGCCCCGCCTGGGTAGCCGCATCTATTCGGTAGATGACCAGCTCATCGGTGAATTTTCGGCCGAACGGCGTGTCATGGTGCCCTACGACCGCATCCCCATCCGCCTTATTCAGGCCTTTATCGCCGCTGAAGATAAGCGCTTTTTCAGCCATCACGGTATGGATTATATCGGCCTTATCAATGCTGTTTTGCAAAAAGTCAAAAACCCCAAAGCCAAACTGCGCGGCGCTTCCACCATCACCCAGCAATTTGCCAAATCCATCTTAATGGAGCACGAAGGCTATGAATCAGCCACTGCCCGCTCCTATATGCGTAAAGTGCGCGAAGCTATCATCGCCCGCCGCCTGGAACAGGTGATGGATAAAGAAGATATTATCTACCTATATTTAAACCAGATTTACCTTGGCCACCGCGCCTATGGCGTACAAGCTGCTGCCCAGCATTATTTTAGAAAGAATGTGTGGGATTTAAATCTTGCTGAAATGGCAACTCTTGCCGGTCTCCCGCAGCGCCCCAGCGATTATTCGCCCTATAGCCGCCCCAAAAAAGCCAAAGCCCGCCGCCGCTATGTTTTAACGAGAATGCTGGAAGAGGGCTTTATCAGCCAAAAAGAGTTTGATGATAATATTGATGTGGAGCTCACTGTTTATCCGCTGCGCGAGCCCTTTTTGGAGCACGCCCCCTATTTCACCGAAACAGTGCGCCGCGAAATTATTGATATGTATGGCGAAAAGGCGCTCCTCGAAGACGGCCTCCAAGTCTATACCACCATGGTGCCGGCCAAACAGGCGGCGGGCCAGCGGGCGCTCAATAAAGCGCTGTTAGCTCTCGATAAGCGCCAGGGCTATAGAGGGCCGCTCGCTAATATTCCGGAAAAAGATTGGCCCAAATTTATTAAAGAAGCAGCGCAAAATACACCCAAAAAAGCCGCAGATTTAGACGAAAGCAAGCGTTACCTGGCCCTGGTCACCGGCTTTGACACTGAGCGCAAAGATACGCTCTTAAATGTAGGCGGCATTGAGGGCATTATGCCGCTAGCCGCCATGCGCTGGGCCAGAAAACCCAACACCGAAGTTTATTACAGCGACGCCTATGTCACCGACCCCACCAAAGTGCTGAAAAAAGGCGATGTTATTTTGGTGACCCCCACTAACTGGCGCAAACTCTCCTCCGACCGCTTTGCTTACGATATTATCTCCACTGTTAAAGTGCGCCCCGATAAGCCCATGTTTGCTCTCGACCAAGACCCCATTGCCCAGGGCGCCATTTTGGGCATTGATGCCCGCGACGGCTATGTGGAAGGCATGGTGGGCGGCTATGATTTTGCCGACTCCACCCTAAACCGCACCCGCCAAGCCTGCCGCCAGCCTGGTTCTTCTTTTAAACCGGTAATTTACGCCACGGCCGTTGACAAAAAGAATTACACTCCGTCAACGATTATTATTGATTCTCCGATAGTGGAGGATGACCCGGATAATGCCAATCGCTGGAAACCTTCCAATGTGGGTATGGATTTTAAAGGTGATGTACCTATCCGCACCTGCATTAGAGATTCTATGAATATTTGCTCAGTTAAAACTCTAAAAGATGTGGGCGTTAAAGAGATGATTGCCTACGCCCGCCGCCTGGGAGTTACCACGCCGCTTACACCTGACCTTTCGCTGGCTCTTGGCTCTTCCTGCGTTACCATGTGGGATATGGTTGGTGTTTATTCGGTTTTTAATCGTGGCGGTATTAAAAAGCCTATGCATATTATTAAACGGGTAGTCGATAGAAACGGCAAAACCATTTACGATGTAAGCGCTCCCTGGGATCCCACCAATACTTTTGGTGAGCAGTTAAATCGCGGCTATGCGGC
>JAEEML010000040.1 GCA_016283195.1 Deltaproteobacteria bacterium
CCTGATCCACATCGAGCGCAATTATGCTGGGCGGGGCCAGCTTTTCCTCTATTTGGCTATAAATAATAAGCGCCAAAAGTAGGCTAAAAGCGCCGGCAAAAAGCCACTTATTGGCTCTATTGGCTCTTAGGTGTAGCCCCAAAATGGCCGAGAGATAATAGAGAATAGCGCCTAAAAAAGTAAAATGCGGGTTAGGTAGTGGCGGCAAATTAAGGCTATTTATAAATATGGCAATTTGGTCAATAATATAAGCAAGATACCCAGAGATGAGCGCTGCCATATCGGCAGCCCACGGCCAAAACGGGCTGATAAAGGCGCCCACTGAACCTGTGGCTACCAGTAGAGCTGCCGGCGGGATGGTAACAAGGCTACTAAAGAGGCCGGCCCAGGAGCTTAGGCCAAAAAAGTAATTGCTTAAGGGCATGGTAGCCAGAGTTGCCACGATAGAGACACAAAATAGCCCCCAAAAATAGCGAAATATTGGCCAAAAGCGCCCCTTTTTGAGCGGGCACCAGCTTAAAAAGGGGCGAGCCAAAATGAGCCCACCGGCGGCGGCGAAAGAGAGCAAAAAGCCGGGGCTAAAGAGCGCCACCGGCTCATAGAGCAAAATAATGAGAGCGGCTGTGGCCAGGTTATTGAGGGCGGCCGAGGAGCGCCCAAGAGCTAGGCCAGAAAAGACCAGGCCGGCCATGATGCCGGCGCGTACTGTGGACCAGGAGGCGCCGGTAAAGAGCACATAAAAGACTAAAAAGAGCAGCACGCCTATAGCCGCCGCCTTTTGCGCCGGTAAGCCGCGCGGCAAGCGCCAAAGCGAGAAGAGCATTTTAAAAAGAAAATAAATAAGCCCCAAAGTAAAGCCCACATGGAGGCCGGAAACAGCCAAAAGATGGGAAGTTCCGGCCTGGGCATGGCGCGCACCGATAGCGCTGTCACGCTCGTCTTTTAGCCCTAAAATCATGGCTTTACTTATAATGGCGCTGGCTTTATCCGGCGCCATAGCGCTTAAGCGGGCACCGTAATTATGGCGAAAGTTTTCCAGTTTTTGGCGCAACCTAGCCATAAATGAGCTTTTACTATCTAGCGGCGCGGCCGTTATAGCGCGCAAAGAATAATGAATGCCCTCCATCTTTTCCGCCCGGGAAAAATCATGTTGCCCAAAATTGCGGCTTTGGTGAATTTCCCTTAAAGTGCCCCAAAGTGTTACCCGGCTATTACTTAGCCAAGTGCCGGGCGGCAAAGAGAGGCGCACTTTAAAAGGCTCTGGTTTGAGTTTCATATTTTTGAGGCAGAGTGAATCGGAAACTGTGGCTGTAGTTTGGTAATAAATCTCACCAGTTAAGCTTATGTGCTTTTGCGGCACTTCGTTGATGGTAATAAGCCACTCTACCGGCTTTTCCCGGCACTCCCTGGGCAGAGTGATTTGGGTTTCTGCTTTTTGGCGCAAAAGCTTGCCGCCAAGCAGCCCGAGCGCCCCAAAAGAAAGAGCAACAGTCAGCGGCAACAAAATGGCTATCTTGTTATTTTTAGGCCACTTTTCATGGGCTAACGAGGTGGCGGCCAGGGCCAGTAAAGGCGGAATAAGAAGCCAATAGAGCGGTATAGTAAACTCCGCAAGAGAAGCCAGATAAAGACTAAAAGCGAGGGCCAGAGCCGGTATTAAAAAAGGACAAGGCATGAGGGCCTTTTAGCCTGTAATAACTCCGGCTGTCAAGGTGGAAAGAAGATGTGGACTGTTTTTAGTCTGCTATAGTTTACTGACAAAAATGTCGCATTTTAGCTGCACGCCGGCTGGCGTAAATAGCGAATCATAGCTGGATAGAAAATATAACAGCTTAATATTATTGCTAAAATTGAATAGGAATTTACCTCGGCGCTGTTTGGCACAGTTTTTGCAATAGTTATATTTGTTGCCGGCTGCTGGTAGGCTTTTGGCAATTTGGCCGATAAATTGATATAAGGCTTTTTTAAGCAAGGTGAAGACGATGTTAGCAAAATTTTTTAAAGGATTAATACCGCTAAAAGTATTAATTATGTGTGGAGTTGCAATTTTAGTGTTTGCCTGGCTGGCCCTAAAAATTCCGCAATCGGCTTTGCGTGTTTTTAAGGTTTTACAGTAATTAGCGAAAATTATTGCATTTCCAAATCTCGATTTTTCTTAACTGCGCTACCCGTTTTTGTTCGCTACTATTTCGTGATTTTATTCTGTTTGTGGGGAAACCTCCGCTACTTCCGAAGCTCTTTTTTAGGCGGGAAGGAAAACCTCACTTGTTGCGTTTGCGCTGATTTGCCGGCATTCCGCGCTCCGGGCTCTGTAGCTAAATTATCATACGTTTTAAATGGTTCTTCCCATCCATTCGTAAAAATGGAGAGAGGGGCTAGGGGTGAGGGCGCCCTAGTCCTTAATGCAGCGGACAGAAATAGAGTAATTATCAGCAGCGTTTGAGTTTACTATGACTGTTTCGTTGGAATCGCCCTCTAATTGTAGTTCTATTCCATAGGTATGAACCTCGGTACCGTCGTTTCCTCCTTCTGTTGCGGTTCCATGGAAGAAGGCCTCATAACCAACTGGTATATAGACGTCTTCATCACGCTCTGTAAAATAATAACCAGCAGGCAGGGCAGAAAAATTAAACGCATCAGTTCCTGCATTGTTGGAGTTTTCCCAGAGAACACTTTTAGCAATAAGAGCCAGGAAGGCGTTGTCCGCTTGGCTTTCAACATATGATACCAGGTTGCTAAAATCTACTTCTGTCGGCAAGTGCCAACCAGTAGGACACACTTTTAAGGCATCTTCCCAGGTGTAGAGGCAGCCAAACTGTTCTACAAAATTGGCAACGCCACCTTCTTCGGGGTCGGTATTAGCTGTGCAAGTGACTTGGCTGCCGTCTGTTGCTTGGTCGGTAGCCATATTTTCGGCCATCCAGACTTGGTTGTCGATTTTGGTTACTTTATAAAGCCTGCCTTTGCTATCTGCCATGCTATCACAGTTTTTCCCGGCATAGCCGGCCTCGCATGAAGAGCACTCGCCATTGCCATCTTTGCCATCTTTGCAGGTGCCGTTTTGGCAGGTGCAAGGTTTACACTCTGCGCCAAATTGGCCAGCTTTGCAGGTTTTCTGATTCTCATCGCTTGCAGCATCACTCTGGCCGTCACTATCGCTACTCGCGTCTTTGTCTTTGTCCTTGTCCTCGCCTTTTGGGCTATCACTCGGCTTTTGCTGCTCATTACCTGGTGTAGCCGGTTTTTCTTCTTCATGGTTACCGCAGCCGATAGCCAAAAAGAGGGCCAGCCCGGCAAAAAGAAGGATGTTTTTACATTTTTTCATCATATTTCTCCTTGGCGCAAAAGCGCATAACGCACCGCTATTGGTGCAAAATTATTAAAGAAATTATAAATTGTGGATTGAGGAAAAATTAAATATGTGTTAAGATTAAATAAAGCGACTGAACTGAACTGAACTGAACTGAACTGAACTGAACATGATGTACATACCCTTAAAAGCCCGTAAAAGCTAGGGGAGTAAGTAGCACAAGCTGGGAGAACTTAGCAAGGGGGAAAAGCGGCGGAGCGGACAAGTAAAATTTATCATCGTGTTTTTGCGGGCAAAATCTAAAAAGCCTGGGAAAGCGGATTGCCTAAAAGTTAAGACCTCTGCTAAAGTGCTGCCGCGTTGGCCTTAGATATACCATGACGGCTAAGGTAGCGCGTAAGACACTTTAAAGAAAGGCTAACGTATGAAAAAAGCTTTAATATTTATGGGGATTATGGCACTCCTTGCCAGCGGTTGCGGTAATGCGGATTGCGAAACGGCCGACGGCACCCTGGGTACAGTTAAAATCGGCGATTATGAGTACAAAACCACCGTTATAAACTGCCAGACCATGATGGCCGAGAATATGCGCTCGTCGGCAGCCGACACGACAAACGGCATTTACGCCCCCGGCGGCCGAGAAGAAAATGTGGCCACCTATGGGCATCTTTATACCTGGGAGGCCGCTCTTAAAGTTTGCCCCAACGGCTGGCATTTGCCGTCTAAAAAGGAATTTAGCCAACTACTGCGTTATGTCAAACGCAACGCCAAGACGGAGAATGTTTGGCAAGCTTTGGTAGCCAAAGAAACTACCTGGACCAATATTTCCAATCAAGGAACCGATGAATTTGCTTTTGCTGCTCTGCCGGCGGGCTACTACGACGCGAGTCTGGCGGGTAATTACGGCGGCTTCGGCAGCGGCGCTTATTTTTGGGCGGCTACTGAGGAAGACAGTGAATTTGCCTATAGATTATCGCTTTACAGCATGGTCAATGATATGTCGTACTATGGTGTCCACGATGTAGATAGCGACGACAAAACTTTTGGCCAGTCGGTTCGTTGCTTTAAAGATGAAGAGTGATATGAACTGTACCCCATTTAGCAGACTGTCCAAGCTGTTCCAGACTGTGTCACCTGACACACTGTTGACACACTTTTGATATACCTGACACATTTTTGACACACCTGACACACTTTTGATACACTGTCCCAAAACAGCACAAAGCAGAAAAAAACTCTATAATTACGCGCTCTTGCCTGAGATTGCAATTTTGGCATGGAATTTGCCTAAAAAAACGCAACACCAGCTAAATGGTGAGAAAAGGAGCAACTTATGCGCATTCGAGTCACTAATGATGTCATCTTTCGGGCCCTCTTTGGCAATCCGGCCCACAAAGAGGTGCTTCTCGCCTTAATCAATGCCGTTCTTGGCGATAGCGGGTCAGAACTCATAAGGAGTATTGAGATTGTCTCGCCTTATAACCTCCCGGAAGTCTATAAGGCCAAGGAGAGCATTTGCGATATTAAAGCCATAAGCGAAAGCGGAAAGATTATCGACATTGAAATGCAGATGCTAAGAAAAGCCGATTACATCGACCGCTCCATTTATTACTGCGCCCATAATTTAAGCTCCCAGCTTGAAAGAGGTAAATCTTACGGCGAACTGCACCAGGTAATCTGCATCAGCATTCTGGACTTTGAACTCTTTCCGGACGATGAAGAGCCCCATCATACCGCTCAGATGGTTGACCGCATAACCGGGAAGCCGCTAAGTGAAAAGATGGCTATTCACTTTCTGGAGCTCCAAAAAGCGGAAAAATATGCTAATATTACAGCCGAACTTGCCGCTTGGGTGCGTTTTTTTGCCCACGCGCACGAGGAGAATTACATGGAAAGCGCGGTTTCGGCCATCGGTGAGGCCCATAGCTTTTACCTGGAATTACTGAATAACACCAAGCTGGTAGGAGTGGCTGCCGACCGTGAACGGGCTTATCGTGACTGGATATCGCTGATTAAGAATAAAGAAAAGGATGATAAGAGAATTGCCGAAGCCAAGGAAAAGATAGCCGAAGACGAGAAAAAGATAGCTGAAGCCGAGAAAAAGATAGCCGAAGACGAGAAAAAGATAGCTGAAGCCGAGAAAGAGATAGCTGAAGGTAAGAAAGAGATAGCTGAAGGTAAGAAAGAGATAGCTGAAGGTAAGAAAGAGATAGACTTAGTGCGAATTCAGCTTGAGCAAGAGCAAGCTGAGTTGCAAATACAAAGACAAACTATTGAAGAACAAGCAAGACAAGAAAAAGCACTGGAAGCAGCTAAAAAGATGCTGGCTCTAAACATGGAGACTGCCACCATCTCCGCTGTAACTGGCCTTTCTGTAAGCGATATTGACGCTCTAAAGTGCTAAAAAGCTATTTGCGCTTAAAAGACCGCCGAGTGCCGGGGTAGTAGCAATCTCATCCACCATGGTTATTCCTCAGGCAAAGAACAGCTAGCCCTTAACCGCCCCGGCGGTGAGGCCGGAAACGAGATTTCTTTGCAAAGCAAAGAAGAGAGCCATAACGGGAATGGAGACGATGAGGGCGCCGGCGGCAAAGTGGCCCCAATCGACAGAATATTCGCCGATGAATTGCTGCAGCATCACTGGCAAGGTGTAAGAAGTTTCGTTGCTCATAAAGGTAGCGGCCAAAATAAATTCATTCCAGCCGGTCATAAAAGAGAAGAGGAAGGTGACGGCCAGAGCCGGCTTGCAAAGGGGCATGACAATTTGCCAAAAGACCCGAAAATGGCTGGCTCCGTCGATAATGGCCGCCTCTTCCAGCTCTTTGGGAATGGTATCGAAATAGCCCTTTAAATTCCACACACAGAAGGGAATGGAAGTAGTGGAATATACAAGAATAAGTCCCAGCATTTGGTCCAGAAGACCCAATTTTTCAATAATGATATAAAGAGGGATCATCATCATGGTGCCGGGGAACATCTGGGTGACCAAAAAGGCCATGAGCCCGGCTCTTTGCCCGGGGAATTTAAAGCGGCTAAAGGCATAAGCGGCGGTGCAAGCCAAAAGAATACCCATGAGGGCGGTGGCAATGGAGACCACCAGGCTGTTAAAGAGCTGGCGGCCAAAGAGCCAAACCTCTTTATCTTCGGTGATTTTTGTCTCTTCGCCTTTATCGTTGGTAATGACCTTTTCCACCTTGATATTTTTGCTGCTGGTGAGCACCTCTTTAAAATTTTTGAGCGAAAACTCGGTGGGGAAGGGATTTACCGAGAGGTTAAAATTATTGCTGGTACCCAGGGCAATTTGCACCACTTTTAACACCGGGAAGATGGTGATAAAGGTAAAGCAAATCAGGAAGATGTGCACAAAGATGAATTTAACTTTTTGCTTATTCATGGCTTATCTCCCCGACCCTTCCGTGCCTTTGGTCACCCGGTTGGTAACTTGTGAATATAAGAACAAAATAAAGAAGATGATGATGGAATAGGCGGCGGCGTAACCGTAGCGGTTGCCGCGCTCGAAGGCCCAGCGGTAGGCCTCGGAAATGAGGATATCGGTGGCTCCGCCCGGCGCGCCCTTGGAGACCAAATAGATGACGTTGAACTGATTAAAGGTCCAAACGGTGCTCAAAATGATGGAGGGGAAGAGAGCCGGCTTTAAAAGCGGCAGAGTAATATGGCGGAATTGTTGCCATTTACTGGCGCCGTCCACCTTGGCCGCTTCGTAAAGGTCTGAAGGGATAGATTGCAAAGCGCCCAGAGAGACCACCATCATAAAGGGGAAGCCCAGCCAGCAGTTGGTGGCCAGGTTGGTGAGAAAAGCGGTGCCGGTATTGGCCCACCAGTCGATATTCAGGCCAAAGATGTGGTTGATGACGCCGTAGCGCTGGTCAAACATACCGCGCCAGATGATGGCGGTGATGTAGCTGGGGACAGCCCAAGGAATGATGAGCAGCACGCGGTAGATACCTTTAAATTTAAGCAGCGGCTCCTTCAAAATGAGGGCGAGAGCGAGGCCTACAGCCACGGTAATCACCAGGTTGGAGACGGTCCAGGCGATGGTGATTAAGAGTTTATAATAAAAGTTGTAATTATCGGGGAAGGGATATTCGCCGGAAAAGAGAATATCAATAAAGTTTTTAATGCCTATGTAGTAGTAATCATTTTGGAAATAGCGGAAAAAGGCTAAAGAGATGGCATAGACAAAGGGAATAAAGACCACCAGCCCCATGGAGATGACTGTTGGCGCTATGTAGCCGTAAGCAAAGATATTTTCCCTAATATCTTTGAAGAATTTTTTGGTTTTTTCTTTCCTGACAATGGCATAGGCGATGAGGGCGATTAAAAGGAGGCCAAACAGTATGGCGATATGGCAGATAAAGGTGCCGATGCCGTTATCGCCTTTATCTTTGAGCGCCTGGCCCTCATCCTGGGCGATGATGTAATGTTCCACGGTGCGCTGGCATTTATTGAGCGCTGCTTCCGGAGTGCTTTTGTCGTTAATCACCTCAGCGAGAGCCAGGTCATAAGGGGCCCAAATAAGCCCCATAATGGGGATATTGGGCATGGGTACGGCATTTTCCATCTGGTGCATAAAGGTGCTGACAATTTGGTCGTTTTTTACTTCCGGGCGCTCGTAAATGGCTTTATTAGCTACAGTTTGGTGGCCCTTTTCCTGGCGAATCTGGGCGGCCCAGTCGCTGGTTAAGGCGTTCATAACTTTGACGGCGGCCAGCGGTTTTTGCGTGGTTTTGGAGAGCAAAAAGGCCTCAGCGCCTAAGAGGGGCTGGGCTCTTTTGCCGCTCTCGCTGATAACCGGTAAGAGGGCCAGGCCGTAATCGACATTTTTATTAATTTCTGACAAAAACCAGGGGCCGGAGATGACCATGGCCGCCTTGCCTTCATTAAAAAGCGAAGTGATTTGGTAACCTTGGATGCCCTTGGGCACCACCGGATCGGCCGGATCGATGAGCGTTTTCATAAAGCGCAGGGCCTCGGCGTGGGCTTTGGTATTTAAAACGGCCTTATGGCCCTCAAAAAACTCCCCGCCAAAGCCGAAAATCCAGGGGGCGTGGGAATAGAACTTGCCCACTTCATAAACCAGGCCAAAGCGGTTTTCTGCGTTTTTAGTAAATTTTTTGGCCAAAGTAATCATCTCGGCCGAAGTTTCCGGCGGATTATCAATGAGCTTTTTGTTATAAAAGAGAGCCAGACTCTTAAAGGTGGTGGGGAGGCCGTAAAGCTCATTTTCAAAAGTTAAAGCTTCCATGGTTTTAGGGAAGAAGCGGCTATCCAGATCGGTTACGCCGTCCAGCTGTTTTAAATAAGAATCAATGGGCTGAATGCGCTTATTCACTGCCCAATCGCCCACGCGGTCGTGGGCAAAGATAAAAATATCCGGCCCGGTGCCGTGGGGAATAGCCGAATCGAGCTTGCTGGCAAAAGCTTCATTGGGAATGGAGAGCACTTCCACGGCTATCTCTTTTTGGCTCTTATTATAGGCTTCGACCGTGGCTTCAAGTGCCGCTTTTTCAGCATCGCGGTATGAATGCCAAAGCCTGATAATTACTTGGGAATTTTGTGATTCATCGGCCTGAGCCGAGGGCCAGGCAAAGAGCGTAACGAGCAGAGCCACAGCGAATCTTAAGAAGCGCGTCATAACAGAATCTCCCGCAGATAGGCACCAAAGCCGCCTAAGCGTTATAGCCCGCCGGAGTCGTAACTGCAAGCGCTTAGATGGGGAAATTGTGGCCACCACGTTAATTTTGGGCGGCTTTAGGCGGCTAGGACATTGAGGGTAAAGGTGTTATTTACCTTGCCTCGCGGCAAAGGCTTCTTCTTTATTATAAGTGAGGCCATAGCCGATTTTAAAATGGCCGGGGATGGAAACAGGCAATTTGCCGCTGGGTTTTGAGAGCCCCAGCACCGTTTCGGCGGCGGCGCGCTGGGCCTCTTCGCGGCTGCTATAGCTCAAAATATAGGCACTCACTTTGGAAGTGCGGCTAAAGAGATAAGGCGAGCCCATGTTTACCACAATAAACTTTTTATCAGGCAGGCGGCTCATCACCTGGGTGAGCAGATTAAGCTGATGGTTATTGATAATGGCAAAAATAATAACCTTGGCCTTATTGCCCTGAGCAACAAGACGTTCTAAATAACCTTTATTTTTCCCTCTGTTACCAATTAATGGTATGGCCATGGTGGCCAGATTGCCCTTTTCGCTCATGGTATTTAAAAAAGTGCCGTTTGGTGCCACCACCAGAGTGCGCGGAGCAGCGCTATTTGGGGCTAGCGGCAGAATATTATGCTGATTTTTTAGCATGGTGATGGATTTATAAGCTATTTCCTGGGCCATTTGGCGATGCAGAGAATTTTCGGCTAAATGTTTATCCACCTCAATGAGAGGTAGCGGCGTTTCATCCATAATACCGCGCTTTATTTTGAGGCGTAAAATACGCCGCACCGATTCTTCCAAGCGGGCCATAGTGATGGTGCCGTTTTCTACGGCCTCTTTGAGTGCGTTAAAAACTTCCACTTTGTTTTCCGGGTACCAGAGGATCATGGCCATATCACCGCCGGCTAAAATGGTTTGCACTGCCGCCTGGCCGCAGCCATAGGAATTTAAAATGCCCTGCATTTCCAGGCCGTCGCTGATGATAACGCCGTCAAAACCCAGCTCTTCGCGTAGTATTTGGGTGAGTATTTTATGCGAGAGGGTGGAGGGGAGAGTTGGATCACCGGTTACCTCCGGCACAGCAATATGGGCGGTGACAATGGCATCGAGCCCAGCTTCAATAGCTGCTTTAAAGGGCACCAGCTCCACTTGATTGAGCCGCGTTTTGTCGGCCCTTATCACCGGCATATTTTGGTGCGAATCTTCGTTGGTATCGCCGTGGCCGGGAAAGTGCTTGGCCACGGATATAAGGCCGGTTTCCTGTTGGCCGCGCACAAACCAAGTGCCAAATTCGGCCACTTTTTGCGGATCTTCGCCAAAGCTTCTGGTGCCGATAACCGGGTTTAAATAATTGGAATTTACATCGAGCACTGGCGCTAAATTCATATTAAAACCAATGGTTTTTAAATCAATCCCCTGAGCCAGACCGGCCATATAAGCCATTGTCGGCGAAGTGGTGGCTCCAAGAGCCATATTGCTGGGCACTACCATGACATGGTCGGTTATGCGGGCCACATTGCCACCTTCTTGATCGAGAGACATAAAAAGCGGGATATTGCCCTGATTGGCTTTATTTATGGCTCTGATAAAGGCTGCCGCCTGGTGAGCCGATTCAATATTGCGCGAAAAGAGGGCAACAGCGCCGGGCTTTTTGCTGTGCAGAATTTCTTCAATATGTGGCGCCATCTCCTTGCCGCCAAAGCTCACCATAAGCAGCTGGCCGATTTTGGCCTCCAGATCCATGGTGGCGATAATTTTATCTATGCGCGCCTCTATGGCTGGATCGTAGCCGGCGGTCGGAGCGGCTTTAGCGGCCGTAAAGTGGCCTAAAAACAACACAGCGGCGATTGAAAAATAAAGGTGATTTAAAAAAGCCCAATATTTCATGGTTCAAACTCAGCTACTAGGGTTGATAATTCGGCAGTTTTTTTGGCCGGAGCACTACTCATTAAAAGCGGCTGATATTTGCGAATAACTTCATCGAAAGCCGCTTTTTCGGCAGAGCTTAAAGCTGCTCCGCGCGGAAATTTTTCAGTGGCCGGGTTAATATATTTACCGCCTTTTTTGAGGCCGTAATGGAGGTGCGGGCCGGTGGAAAGGCCGGTATTGCCAGTACGCCCGATTACCTGCTTTTGGCTGACCCTATCGCCCACCCGCACGTTGAAGGCCGAAAGGTGGGCATAAAGAGCTTCATAGCCGTTGGGATAGCGCACTTTGATATACTTGCCGGCTCCGTTATCCTGAGCCACTTTGGTAACTGTGCCGTCGGCAACCGAGAGCACCGGAGTGCCGATGGGCACGCCATAATCAATGCCGTTGTGCTTTCTGGTGTAGCCCAAAAGCGGGTGGCGGCGATTGCCGAAATTGCTGGTCACGCGGGCAAATTTAAGTGGTGTACGCAAAAAGGCTTTGCGCACTGATTGACCTTTTTCATCATAATAGGCATCCACATTGGGGTCTTTGCGATAAGCCTGGTGATAGCCCACAGCCCCATTATAGGCGGCAGCTAAAATTTTTGTGCTGCCGGGGACGGGCTGACCGTCAACAATTTCCCGCTCTAAAACCATGGCAAATTGGTCACCCACCCGCACTTCGCGGAAGAAATCTATTTCCCAGGAAAAAATATCGGCGAAAATAGTAGCCAGCCCCGAGGCTTCACCGGCATCGGCAATAGCTTGATAAAGCGAGCTCACCACTGTGCCATGAACGGTTTTTTGCATTTTTGTGCTGCTAATTTGCACTTTATGGGCCTGCCACTGGCCGCTGGCCCCGTCGCGCTCCAGTTGATAGCGATCTTTTATGCCGCGCAAAAGCTCAATGTGGGTAATCGGCTCGCTTTTTATGGCCATGAGGCGGTCTTCCGGGCGCAAAAAGCGCAAATCAAGAATAGGCGAAATGGCTTTTATGGCCGCGCTCACTTCGCCGGGCGTAAGTCCTAAATTAGCCAGTGCTTTAGCCATAGTGCCGCCGCGGCCGATGCTGATATTCACGGTTTCGAGCGGCATGGCAGTTGTTAATTCTCCTTCGGCGCTATCCGGAGCGGCGGTGTCAATAGCTGCCAGAGAGAGGTCGGCTATCGGTAAGTCGCTGTCAGAGAGAGCGGCTTTCTTTTCCTGCTCGGCTTTTATGGCCTCTTTTTTATCATTTTCAGCCTGCTTTCGCTTTAATTCTTCCTCGGCTTTAGCGGCCAGATAATCTTTAATATCGGCGCTTCTGGGGTAAATAACTGTGGGATCCGGCGATTTACGCAACGGCAGATCATTATTGCTGGTGCGCAAATTCTGAAAAGTATCCAAAGGAGATTCTTCGGTAGTAAAAACAGCCAGATTAAAAACCAATAAAACCAGAATAATAATTGGCCAGTCGTATTTTTTTAAAAACTTTAAGATGGCCTCCCGGTTTAATTCTTTTGGCAATTTCATTTTAAATTTATTAAAATTTACCCCTCGCGTTGCCATTGTTCCCTCCTGCCACTGTCAGGTGGCGAGAGCAAGCTAACAGAGGAGCTATTATGTGTCAAAAAAAGAGACAAATAAAAATATAATAACTGTTTGAATTATAATAAAAAAGCCGCTGTCCAAGATGATTTGGACAGCGGCTTTAAAAAATTTAAGTAGGCTTTGCTTTATTCAGCTACAACCGTGAGTTTCACTTCGGCTGCCACATCGGCATCGAGCTTAACCGGAATTTTGTATTCACCGAGGCTCTTAATAGGCTCGGCAATAGTGATTTTTTTGCGATCGATTTGGATACCTTCGGCCGCGAGAGCGCGTTCCACATCCATAGCAGTGACGGAACCGAAGAGTTTATCCTGCTCACCGACTTTAGCGGCGATAGAGAGATTTAAGGCGCCTATACGCTTGGCTACATCCTCGGCAGCGGCTTTCAATTTGGCCTTTTTGTGCTCGATGATGCGCTGCTCATGTTGCATTTGGCGCACTTTGCTGGGTTCAGCTTTAATGGCTTTGCCCTGGGGGAGCAAAAAGTTACGGGCATAACCGGGTTTAACATTAACCAAATCACCCATGCTGCCCAGTTTTTGCACATCTTCTTTTAGAATTACCTGCATTGTTTTACTCCTTTATCCCAGCTGGCTCAGGCTTGGCTGGCAGTGAAGGGCAGCAAAGCAAGTAAACGGGCACGCTTTACGGCCAGAGTGAGTTCACGTTGATGTTTGGCGCAGTTGCCGGAAATACGGCGAGGAATAATTTTACCGCGCTCGGTAACAAAATATTTTAAAGAACCAGGATCTTTGTAATCCAGTACTTCTTCTTTGTTGGTGCAAAAACGGCAAACTTTACGACGTTTGAAACCACGTTTTCTCAGTAAACGGGCAGTGGACATATCTTGTTGAGCCATAATCTATAACCTCCTGAAATCTTACTCTTTGTCGCTGCTATCGCTGTCATCGTCATCACCGAAGCCGTCTTCGTCTTCGTTTTGACTTTGATCGCGCTCATCATCGGTATCGAGATCATTAGACTCTTCGTTTTCATCGACCTCGGCTTCATATTGCGGACGCACGAACTCTTTGACATCGCACTCATCGGGGTTGACTTTTTCAGCCAGTTGCACGGTGAGGTAACGCATAACATTGTCAGAGATGCGCAGGTTGCGCTCCAGTTCTTTTACAGTGGGGCCTTCACCAAGATAAACAATGTGGAAATAAATACCGCGGCTCTGTTTATCAATCTCATAAGCCAGGCGTTTTTTGCCCCAGTGATTGATCTCCAGAAGTTTTCCCCCATTGCCATTAACGGTTTCTTTTAGACGTTCTACAACTGCATCGAGCACTTGGGGGGCCAGGTCGGGACGCAAAATCATAGTTGTCTCATACTCACGTAGAAACATTTACTAGCTCCTTTCGGCTAATAAAGCCCTGATTCATTCAGAGCAAGGAGTTGTTCCGCCACCATTAGCGGAAAACGTGGGGCCTTATAGCGAAAATCGCGGCAAAAGTCAAGCGCTAAAGGATAATTTGTGGTAACCAATTAATTTTTGTGCTCTGCTATCTATTAGCTTTTCCCATTTATATTATTGCCATTCGCCAACGATGTGCTGTGCGGATAAAAACTATAGGCGTTTCGGGCTAAAAAGCCTTGTTATTCTCCTCATCTTCTTTTTAGTAGAGGTTTCGAACTTTTCCGTCTATGACCTTGGGAGCTATACGTTTTGGCGCCGTTCCATCATCTGGCCGCTTTTGGGGCTTTATCTGCCGGTGCTGCTCATCGATTTAATTATGTTGCTCATGGATAAAAAGCGCGCCGAAAAATTGCGCGGCCATTTGGCACCGTAATGGCCGCGGATTACTTGGCTCTTATTTCGCAACTTTTCCCATTTTCCCTATTGCACCTTTGGCCCCTCCGTGATTATATGGCCCCGTTTTATCGGGCGCTAAAGTAGCGCGGAATAGAGGTCCTTATGCTGGAATCAATGCGTCAACACTCACAATCGTTCATTATTTACTTGCTTTTCGGCATCTTAATTGTGGTCTTTACCATCAATTTCGGCCCCGGTAGCCGTGGTTGTCAGGGCGGTATGCCGGAGGTGGCTTCCGTCAACGGCGAGCCTATTGCCGAACGCGACTTTATGCGTGTTTATAGCAGATATTATCAGTATTTATCATCTGTTTATCCTGGCTTTAGCTCCGAGCAGGCCAAGAAGATGAATCTGCGCCAAAGTGTTTTGGACGACATGATAAACAAAGTGCTTTTGGCTCAGGAAGCACAAAAGCGCGGCCTCGTAGTTACCGACGACGAACTGCGCTATGCCATCATTAACGATCCGCAATTCCAAAACGAAGGCAAGTTTGACAAAGAGGCTTATGAAAATTATGTCACCCGCTACAACGGTGTTTCCATTCATCGCTTTGAAGCGGAAAAACGGCGCGATATTTTAGCCGAAAAAATGGAAGCTCTCTTTAGTGATTCCATCACTGTTTCCGAGCAGGAGCTGGTTAATCAATACAAAATGCAAAAAGAGCGCTTAAGAGCTAAATATGTCTCCTTTAAAGCATCTGATTATATTGCCGGTATAGTTATTGACGATGCGGCAGCCGAAAAACAGCTCGCCGATGATCTTGAAGCCGTTAAAGCTTATCATGCCAAAGAGATTTATCGCTATCGTGGCCGGCGCCGGGTGAGTATTAGCCGTATTTTAATCCCCCTCGCCGATGATGCCGATGCCGCTTCCGAAGAGGCCGCTACCGCTCTTACCAAAGAAGTGCGGGCGAAACTCGCCGCCGGTGGTGATTTTGCCGCTCTGGCCAAAGAGTACAGCAAAGGCGCTGAAGCTGCCAAAGGCGGCGCTATGGGCTTTTTGGAAGAAGATGTGGCCAATTTCCCCTTCCTGCGCGCTGTGGCCGGGAAAGGCGTAGGCGACATCGTGCCGCAGGATGTGGTGACCAAGGAAGGTTTAAATATTGTTAAAGTGGATGAGCTTGATATTCCAAAAGCCAAAGAATTCGACGAGATTAAGATCGATGTGGCCAAAGATATGCTGAAAGAGCAAAAAGCCAAAGATATGGCCAAAGGGGCAGCTGCCGCTTGGATTGCCAAAGCGAGTGCCGAGGGCGCTAACTTGAGCGATATCACTGCCGTGAGCGAGGCTGATGCTAGTAGCGATCATCCTTACTTGCATGAAGGTGAATGGATTACCAAAGAAGCCAAAGCTATTCCCGGTGTCGGTATTAACGAAGATCTTAAGCGTGATCTCTTTGCTGCCAAAGATATTAACAAAGTGCTTCCCACTCCCTATGCCGCCGGCAACAACTTTGTGGCTGTTATCGTGGCCGAGCATGAAGCGGCCGATATGGGTGATTTTGAAGAAAATCGTGAACTTATTAAGAGCTCTTTGAGAGAGGCCAAGCGCCGCCAGGTTTACCAGAGCTGGCTCAAAGAAATTCGCGATAATGCCCGCATTTCCATCAAAGACAAACTCTCCGGCGCCGGTGAAGAGCTGGGCGCTTCCAATTATTAATCTTTAAGTTCATGACACCGGCGAAGAGCATATCGAGCGTCGCTGTCATTATAGCCACCTACAATAACCCCCGCTGGTTGCAAAAAGTACTCTGGAGCTATGAAATGCAGAGCCGCCAGGCCGATGAAATAATCATTGCCGACGACGGCTCCACCAAGGAGACAGCCGATCTCTTGTCCACTTTTACTGCTCTGCCGCTTAAACATATTTGGCACGAAGATAAAGGCTTTAGAAAAACACTTATTTTAAATAAGGCCATTATGGCGAGTTCCGCCGATTATCTCATTTTTACCGATGGCGATTGCGTAGCCCGCACCGATATGGTGGAAAAGCATCTAAGCGCCGCGCAGCCGGGGGTCTTTATCTCTTCCGGCTATCAGCGCCTGCCTATGCCGGTAAGCCTTCTTTTAAAGGAGGAAGATATTAAAAGCGGTCTGGCTTTTGATTATAAATGGCTGCGTAAAAATGGCCTCCCCGCCGGTAAGAGCCTTTTAAAATTGCAAAAAAGCCCATTTATAGCCAATTTACTAAACTGCCTTACTCCCACCAAAGCCAGTTGGAACGGTTGCAACTCCTCTTGTTTCCGGGCTGATGCTATTAGGGTAAACGGTTTTAACGAAAAAATGGCCTATGGCGGCGAAGATAGAGAATTTGGCGAGCGCCTTATTAATATGGGCCTGAAAAGTAAGCAACTGCGCTATAGTGCTATCTGCCTGCATCTTGACCACAAAAGGCCATATAAAAATAGCGAAATTATTATGAAAAATAGAGCTCTTAGAGCTATTGTAAGAAAACATCATCTGGTGAAAACGCCCTTTGGGCTGGAGAAATTACAGGAAGGAGCGGAATATTATGAACAAAAGAATCAATAGAGCGCCGAAATTTGTTTTTGTCACCGGCGGTGTGGTGAGCTCTTTGGGTAAGGGTCTTGTGGCTTCAACCTTGGCTGCTCTAATGGAAAGTCGCGGCTTAAAAGTAGCCAATTTAAAGATGGATCCTTACATCAATGTCGATGCCGGCACTATGAATCCATATCAGCACGGCGAAGTTTTTGTCACCGATGACGGCGCCGAGACCGATCTCGACCTGGGGCACTATGAGCGCTTTACCAATAATACTTTAAGCGCTCACAATAACATCACCACCGGGCGCATCTATAGCGAAGTTATCAACCGTGAGCGGCGCGGCGATTATCTGGGCGCCTGCGTGCAGGTGATTCCCCACATTACCGATGAAATTAAAGAATCTATCTACCGCGCTGTGGCCGGTGCCGATATCGGTATTATCGAAGTTGGCGGCACGGTGGGCGATATCGAAAGTTTGCCCTTTTTGGAAGCCATTCGCCAGATTTCATACGACAAAGGCACCGAAAATGTGGTTTATATCCATGTTACTCTGGTACCTTATATGAGTAAAGCCGGGGAGATAAAGACCAAACCAACGCAGCACTCGGTAAATGAACTTAGAAGTATCGGTATTCAGCCCGATGTTTTGGTGATAAGAAGCGACCGTGAGCTCGATGATGACGCTATTCGCAAAATCGCTCTCTTTGGCAGCATCGACAAGCACTGCGTCTTTAATTCGCGCGATGTAAATTCCATTTACGAACTACCAACTATGTTGCATAGCCAAGGCTTTGACGACAAAATATGCGAGCTCCTTAATATTTGGGCCAAAGATGCCGATGTCTCACCTTGGGAGGAGATTGCCCGCAAATTAGCAGCGCCCAAAGATAGTGTGGATATTGTTATTGTGGGCAAATATGTGCACCTGGTGGAGTCTTATAAGAGCCTCCATGAGGCCCTCCTTCATGGCGGCCTGGCCAATGAAGCGGAAGTTAATCTGCACTATCTAGGCGCCGAGACTATAACTGAGGAAAACGCCGCCGAGATGCTGGCCCAATATGATGCCATTTTGGTGCCCGGCGGCTTTGGTGAGCGCGGCCATGAGGGCAAAATTGCCGCCATCCACTATGCAAGGGAGCATAAAAAGCCCTTCTTTGGCATTTGCCTCGGCATGCAAATGGCGGTGGTGGAATATGCCCGCCATGTCTTGGGGCTTGCTGATGCCGATTCCACCGAATTTAATCAAAATACCACCCACCCGGTCATTGCTATGATGGATGAGCAGCGGCAAATTACCAATGCCGGCGGCACCATGCGCCTGGGTGCTTATCCCTGCCATCTGGTGCCTGGCAGCCTGGCTCATGAGGTTTATGGCCAGGAAGAGATTAGCGAGCGCCACCGCCACCGCTATGAATTTAATAACGAATACAAAGAAAAACTCACCAAAGCCGGCCTTTTGGTGAGCGGCACCAGCCCGGACGGCAAATTGGTGGAACTTATTGAATTAAAAGAACATCCTTGGTTTATTGGCTGCCAATATCACCCAGAGTTCAAGAGCCGCCCGCTAAATCCGCACCCGCTCTTTGTAGAATTTGTGCGCGCCGCCATCAAAGGGCGAAAGAATAAATAATTAAGGCATAAAGCGCACAGCCGCTCCGGCCAGAGCGCAGATAATAAGCGCCAGCCCCTCACCGATAAAAAAGCCTTTTAGATGAAACAAATAGTTATGGTATTCTTTAACCATATCTTCAGTGCCTTTAAAAACAAAATACGGATCGTGGCAAAACCAAATAATATCAAGAACAAGCAGATCAAACAGATTGACGATGGTAAAGAGGCAAAAACCGTGGATAAAAGCTATTAAAAAAGTTTCGCAGCCGTTTATATAACGCAAAATCAGGCTTAATATGATGACAAACATAATAGAAGCCCCGATTTTGGCGGCCACCTTATTTTTCTGGGTGGGGATTTCAGCTTTATACTCCGGCAGCGTTTTTACTCTTTCCTGAATTTTGGGTGGGTAATTAAAGAGGGTTTTGATGGGCTTTCTGGACATAATATAAACCATGAGCCCGAATATCAGGCAGAGAACAGTGCCTTCGATAGCTATAATCATGTTAGTTCCTTAGGTGGGTTTAGTATGGGTCCAAAGCGCCTTTAGTTGGAAAGGTATTCATCGAGCTTGGCGGCAACTTTTTTGGCGAGATCGGCAGAAATTTTGCGTACTACTTTGCGTTTGGCTTCTTCTGGACTGGCCATGCCTTGCTTATTGCTGGCATCCATGGAAATAATGATTTTTTCGCTTTCGGTATCCATTATTTCGCCTTTTACCACGCCGCGGAACATATAATAAGCGCCGTTGGGGCCGCCCATGCCGGCATCTTCCAGGCGCAGGGAGACTTTAAAGATGGCGTCGATAGTGTTTTCGCTCTCTTCGCTGGCCACCTGGAAGAGCTTGCTGTTGAGTCCTTGCAACAGGGCATTGCGGATATCATCGGCAGCTTCGGCCGGGCCATCAACTTCGAGAGCAATGCTGAAGTGTTCAAGGGCCTCTAAAAGAGCGAGCTCAATATCGGAGTAGCTAATTTCCGGAGCTATGCCCAGGCCATCGGGGTCAATAACGCGGAGGTCGCTGTTTTTCAGGGAGCGCTCGCGCAGAATACTTAAAACATTAGCCAGTTTTTTGAGCTTTTGGAAACGGGTGCCTTTACCTGCTTGCTCGAGAGCTTTATCGGCTTTGTCATCGAGATCTTCGATTTCGCTGCGCAGATTCTTGGCGGCGCTTTCGCGGTGAATACAGGCCAGAGCATAAATTTGGCCGTCTTTGTCTTCAAAAATTTCTTTAATTTCCACGCCGGAGAGGCTCTTTTCCGTCTCGGCGCGCACCATCTCTTCCACTTCCTGGGCTTCGGTTATTTCGCCGTTTTTCAGGCGCTCGGATTTACCTTTTAATTTATAACCGGTGCGCGAGAGAGAAGATTGATAAGAATTTATAACGCCGTTTATTTTTACGCTAAAAATACTGGCAATGGCGTTTTTGGCACTGTTTTCGCTGGCTTTACGCGCTCTGCCGATGCCGACGCCGCAAAGGTAAGCATTTTCGGGATAATCGGCGGAAGGGCCATCCACCCAGTCCGGGCGGGCAGTGCGTTTAACGACTTTATCTTCTTTGGCTTCTTTTTTAGGCTCTTCTTGCTTGGGAGCGGCTGCCTGGGCCGGCGCCGGAGTGAGCGGCTCGCTACTGCGCGGCGGAACCTGCTTGGCTGCCGGCGGCTTTAACATTTTAGCCAAATCGTCAAATACTTTGTCGCCGTTTTCCACGATAAAAGCTTTGATGGTGCCCTCCTTAATGAGAGCAGCGATTTTTTCCATCTCATCCATATCCACCATGGCGAGAGCATAAAGAGTGCCGTCGCTGTCTAAAAAGCGATCGACAATTTGCGAAGCCTGGATATTCATGGCATTAGCCGCCACCATCACCGACTCGGCCACCTGTTCCTCGGAGGTGACGCCGCCGGCAGTATTGCTGGCCATGTAACTCTTGGTAATTCCGGCTACAAAAGTATTAAATACTTTGGAGAGATTGTTGCGGGCGGAAGCATCGGCAGTGGTGCGCAAAAGCGAGGGATTTTTGATGCCTGAGGCACTGCCTACGCCCCAGATCACCCGGCCGCGCTCAGCATTAAAAGCGCCGGAACCTTTGATGACCCACTCAGGGAGGTTGCTGTTATTCTTTTTGGCAGAAGAGTTGTTTTGCGCTCCGCTTTGGGCCGCCTGAGCGGAGTTACCGGCTGGAGCGGCTTTGGGCTTACTGCCGCCGCAAGCGCCGGCCGGCAGCAGAGATAGAAGAGCTAGGGCTATTCCAATTTTTTTCATTTGCATGGCAATCCTCTAAGGTACTTGGTTTTAAACGTACCCGATAATACATTATATAAAAGGCATTTTGGCACTTTATGGCAAGCATTATTATGAATTGTGGCATTTTCACTGGCTATTCTTCCCCAAAAGAGCTCTGGCTAATGTTTTGTAACTGCGCTAGACTACTCTCTGGCAATGGTGCCGACAAATGGAGGAATTTATGAGTGCTATTAACACTGTCATCATGGGAGCAGCCGGCCGGGATTTTCACAACTTTAATATGTGTTACCGGGACGACAAAGAGACCAATGTAGTGGCTTTTACGGCCAACCAGATTCCCAAAATTGCCGGCCGGCGCTATCCGGCAGAGCTCGCTGGCCCGCTCTACCCGCAGGGAATACCCATTCTTCCTGAAGCCGATCTGGAGAAGATTATTAAAGAAAATAATGTTACCCGCGTAGTGTTTGCCTATAGCGATGTACGCCATGAATATGTGATGCACCAGGCTTCGCGGGCCGCTGCTTTGGGGGCCGATTTTGTCCTCTTGGGCCCGGGCCGCACTATGCTTAAAAGTAAAAAGCCGGTTATTGCTGTTGGCGCTATCAGAACTGGCTGCGGCAAGAGCCAAACTTCCCGCAAAATCACAGAAATTTTGAGCAAAATGGGCAAAAAAGTTGGCGTTATGCGTCACCCCATGCCCTATGGCGACCTGGCTAAGCAGGCCGTGCAGCGCTTTGCCACTTTGGAAGACCTCAAAATCCACGACTGCACCATCGAAGAGATGGAAGAATACGAGCCCTATGTGGCAAACGGTTTTGTTATTTTTGCCGGTGTCGATTACGGCGCTATTTTAAAAAAAGCCGAAGAAGAATCAGATATTATCCTTTGGGACGGCGGCAATAACGACACCGCTTTTGTAAAGCCGGATCTTGAAATTGTAGTTCTTGACCCCCATCGCGTGGGCCATGAGATGCTCTATCACCCCGGCGAAACCAACCTGCGCCGGGCGCAGTATGCCATTATTAATAAAGCCGATTCGGCAACTCCCGAAAATATCGCCGCACTCCAAAAAACGGTGGCTGAAGTCAACCCGACCTGTAAGGTGATTGTGGCCGATTCGGTGCTAAAAGTTGCCGATGAAGCGGCGATTAAAGGCAAAAAGGTGCTGGTGGTGGAAGATGGCCCCACGCTCACTCACGGCGAGATGCCCTTTGGTGCCGGCGTGGTGGCGGCGAGGCGTTTTGGCGCGGCCGAAATTGTGGACCCGCGCCCCTATGCCGTAGGTTCTTTAAAAGAGGTTTTAAATCGCTTTAAACATCTGGGGAATCTTTTGCCGGCTATGGGCTATTACCCCGAGCAGCTGAAAGATTTGGAAGATTCGGTAAATAACACCCCCTGCGATGCGGTGATTATCGGCACTCCTATTGACCTCTCGCGCATTATTAATATCAAAAAGCCGGCAGTGCGCATTGGCTACGATCTGGCCGAACGCGGCGAACTCAATCTGGAAAAAATTCTTGCCGCTTTTGTGAAATAACTGATAAACTCATGAGCCTCTTGGCTACTAAAAGCCATAATAATCTTAGCTGAACAAAAGGAGAAACGATGCATAAGTTAATCAAGGGAGCAGTGATTTCATTATTTACTCTTGGTTTGGCTGTGGCCTCTTGTCATAACGAAGAGCCTAAGCAGGAAGAGTCGCCGAAAAACAATAGCGCTGCTAACAAAAGCGACGACAAGGGTGCTAGTACCAATAAAGACGGCAGTAGCGATGCTGCCAGCGATGCTAATAACGGTGCCGATGCCATAAGTGATGATAACGGTAAGCAGAATGTTTCCGGCACTATGACCGATGCGGCCGGTAATAGCTATAAAACAGTGGTGATAAATGGGCTTACCTGGATGGCCGAAAATATAAAATACGAAGATGAAAGCGCCGGTATTACCTGTGACTGGAGTGGGTATAATTACCATGAAGACGCTGATTTTAAAGAAGAATACGGCTGCTATTACAAGCTGGAATCGGCCAAGAAAGTTTGCCCGACAGGTTGGCATTTGCCAACTGAAGCCGAGTTTCAAAATCTTTTGAGTAAAGCTGATGCCTATGATCTGATGGCTAAAAAACCTGCCTGGAGCAAAAGCAGTCAAGATGGCCGTGATACTTACGGCTTTGCCGCGCTTCCTGCCGGCAGCGGGCGCTGCCAAGTCGGCGAGTGTGCGCTTTTTTGGAGCTCTTCGGAAGATAGCGGTGATCAAGTTTATTTACGGATAAGAGCCACCGCATATGCAGATGATGACATTATAACCGAAATAGTGGCTGCTCTTGATGTTGATTTGGCTACTTATATGTCAGTGCGCTGTATAAAGGATTAGCCTTAGTTTTTTTTATTGCCAGGCTCCTCGCGAAAATGATCAGCATTCCAGGCCTTATACCGAGGGCAGGGAAAAGCGCCGTTCCCCCGTTAAAAGGATTTCAAAAAACTTTTCACCAAAAGAAAAAACTTCTTGCCATTTAAAAACTAAAGGACTATAGAGTGCCTTCGTGGCGGGGCGTAGCGCAGCCTGGCTAGCGCACTTGACTGGGGGTCAAGGGGCCGCTGGTTCAAATCCAGTCGCCCCGACCATATTTCTTCTATTAAAGCAGCTTAGAGCTGCTTTTTTTTTTTGCCCAAATTTGGGCCGGATTTTTTATATGCATATACTTCTTGCCAATGATGACGGTATCCACGCAGCGGGGCTCAAAATTCTGGCCGCTACTTTGCGCCAAAAACAGCGGGTGACTATTTGCGCACCGGAATTTGAGAGCTCTGGCATTGCTCATGCTCTAAGCTTGCACCGGCCGCTTTTGCTCAAAAAGTGGGGCGAGGGCGATTATAGCGTCGATGGCACGCCCACCGATGCCGTTTTTACCGCTTTTAACCACCTATTAAAGGACGACCTCCCCGATTTGGTTATTTCCGGCATCAATCCCGGCCCCAATTTGGGCCATGATGTCACCTATTCCGGCACAGTGGGGGCCGCGCTCGAGGGCTCATTTTTCGGCAAACCGGCTATAGCTGTCTCTTTGGGAGCGCCCGCCCAAAAAGCGGATGATTTTGCCGCCGCTGCCGCCGCGCTCGCCGCTTTTATCGAGCTTATCCCTTGGGAAAAAGCGGGCAATATTTTGCTCAATATGAATATTCCCCTCGGGGTAAAAGCGCCGTATCGGTTTAAAGCGGCTACATTAGAGCGCGGCCGCATGCAGACATCCATTGTGCCAACTATAGACCCGCGCGGCAAAGAGCGCCTCTGGATTGGCGGCGTGCCCAATGATTTACCGAGCTCTCCGGGGAGCGATAGGGACATTCTAAACAGCGGCTCTATCGCTGTTACCGCTCTCTCTTTAATGGCTGAAGACGGGGCAGGGCAAAAAGAACTCACCGCCTGGCTGGGCTAGCGCTCAGTTTAAAATACTTGCACCCTTTCCCTATTGCGAATTTTGGTGGCAAGCCACCTTTTTTCGCAGTAAAGATAAACTACCTGGCGCTTATTAGCAAGAAACGGAGCGGCTATTTTAACAAATAGAGCGGGAAACTTGGCTAGTCCTTAACGCGGCGCACAGAGAAAGCGCTACTATCATTGCTGACATAGTTCACGAGCGCAATATCATTGCCTAAGGATAGGTAGTAGGCGTTGTTGCTATTGTCCTCCGTAGCCGACCAGAAGAAGGCGTTAATACCCCAAAAGTGATAACTGCCATAGTTGTAGACACCGGCTGGCAAAGCGCCCAAGGCGGTACTGTTGGTAACCTGAGCTTGGTATTTATTTTTCCACACCGGATTTTTAGCTGCTAAAGCTAAAAAAGCCGGATTGGGCAGTGACTTATTTTCATTACTGCCAGCAGCACTTAAAAGACTTTGAAAATCGACCTTTTGCGGTAAATGCCAACCTTTGGGGCATACCTTCATAGCATCTTCCCAAATATAGAGGCAGCCGTATTTTTTTACAAAATCAGGATCTTCTTTTGTATTGGCATAGCAGCTTAAAGAGCTGCCGTCATTACCGACGCTAGCCGCCATATTTTCGGCCATCCAGGTTGAACCGCCTATAGTTACCGCCTTAAAATCGGGAATAACCTTGGCTTCACCCTCTTTCCCGGTTGGCTTATTACAGGCGGCACAGGCCAAAATTGTTAAAATAAAAGAAATTTTTAAAGTCTCTCCATTATTTTGCTCCTATGGGTAAAATTCCATGTTAGGCGCTTTGGGGCAACTAACGGCGGAATATTAAGGTAACTAAAGTAGTAATTCAAGAAGTACACTGGCGCAAAAAAAGATAACCAACCGGCAGGTCGCATCTATTCCTGCCGGTTATAGTCACTGATGTTTGGTTAACTACTTTTTAATTGATTTCCATGCTTCTATCGCCTTGATTATTTGTGGATCTTTTTCTGGAACATAGCTGGGATTCTTCTCCAAATTTATTTCCCCGATATTTGATAGGAGAGGTATTGCAATACTGTCAAAAATATCGCTAGCTGTCCCACCATATTTTTGCGTGTCAACGCGATAATATAAATACGAGATAAAGGGATAAGGATCACGAAGCGGTTGTTCTGTGCCTCCATAGTAAAAAAATAAATTGGCAAAATTGAGAACGTCGTTTTCGGTTAAACAGCATTGTTGCAAATAATCGAACCAATAGGGAAAGATAGTATTCCAGCCATAATCCCTGATCAACTTCTGTGCCTTGTCACTGTGCTCGTAGCTGTTATCTGCATCAAAAGTTGGATCATCAAATTTACAATTGAAAAGGTAGCTTGTTGTTTTTATAATTTCTTCTGTATCGTTCATATCTATTGTCTCCATTTTGAGTCCTTATGGAACAGTTTAGGATTGCGATTACACATTTCCTCTAATATTTTATCCGTTTTTTCCATCGACTTTATATCTGGCCGGTAATGACCACTATTATTGTCGACAGAATAAATTTTTCCGTTTCTGAAGGTTATCATTCCGGCATTTTGTACTTCAGGATCTTTACCACCGATTAGTGTCGGATGAGGTGATCTTTTCAAAGGATTAATTGGATTACTTCGCTTGCCAAAGATAATATCTCCGCTTTGAGACATCACGTAGGCATATTGACCGTTTGCCTTGCTGCCTTCAATGTAAAATGAATCATGTTGCACGGCATTTTCCAGCATTGTGGCTGTAGGATTTTGGAAATAGCCGGTAGTTGGATTGTAAATATCAGGGTCTTTTTTGTCATTATTCAACTCCGCATCAACAACGTGATAAGTATCGGCATAAGGTTGAGAACCTCCTGCACCGGAGTATGAGCTGGTACTTTTAGTGCCCATATCAGATCACCCCTCCATGCATTCGCTTTGTCCAGTTTGGGTAGTTAATAAATTTGGCATAATCTAAATATTGGCCAAAAACCTTGTCAGGCATTGCTCCATAGACAAGAACAACAAGCGGTTCAAGAGTGTCCATCATGGCTTCAAGCCCAGCTTCAAAATAATATTTGTCTTCTCTGCTGGAAATACAACCGTAGGTTCCAATAGCCAGAATACTGTGTTTTTCAGCTCCGAGAAAGGCTACCTTTTGTGGAAAGTATTTTGTTGTATATGTGTACTCGTTGCCCCACCTAATTTGTGGTATCACATACTGACCTCGACGCTGATAGTATCCACCAATAGCTCTGTTGCGATAAATATTGGTTAATTGCACACTTAGTGGAGCATCCCTGTACAATGAGCAATCAGGACTGATCATAGCTGCAAATCGCCCGAAATCATCAATATATGCCTCAGGTGTTCTTAGTACTTCACTAAAATTTACATCCATTTCGCAGAAGCCAATAGCTTCATTGGTGCTCGGAGCTCTATTGCGCATAGAAAATGGAGTAATTCCTGGCGGAATAGTAATTCTAGCTGGTGCTTTTATGATCGGAATTCCCAAGGGAAGATCAAATTTTGCTCCAGCAACCAATTTAGGATTGCATCCATCATCAATTATTGCTTTATTTTTGCTCATATTATACGCCCTCCTATAAGCGCAGTTTTTAAAAGGCAAAAGCATTTGTAGTTGTCCTTTGTCTTAGGATATACTTGCATTGTTAGAAATTTGCATATTTCTAACGCCTCAATTACACGTCGTTGCCAAAATGAGTCTTCAATCATTGTTTGCTCTTCTAACCCTTATTTAGAAGGATCAAATTCTTTTTCCAAAATGTTCAGCTCCCTTAATCGATAGAGCATTGGGCTATAGTTTACTCCGAACAGATATCCGAGTCCTTTGATGTCGTCTGCCATCCTTTGCTCAAATGGAATCGGGTAGCCACTATAATACAGAAGATTTCGCGCTCCATATTCAACAGCTTCTCGTGGCATGAGAAAAGCTGCTGCCGCATAATTAGCCTGGTGTTCGAGCCAATAAAGAGCATTATTCTTGTTGGTTTGCTCCCTGTTGTAATCTGTAAAAGATCGTGACATATGCCCGTCGCATTCGAAAGCAGACTTGTGTTTGGCAAAATGAAAGCACTCATGCATTACCGTAAAGTTTTCAATAAAATGGTCGCGTTTTTTAGAACTTTCGCTTAAGCTCTGGTCTATTATTATCGTGCCCCCGTAGAATAACTTAAGTTTTGGCATCATATCAATAGTCCAAGACCGATTGGCGATTTCAGGCCAGACGTAGAACGGTCCTGTATTGAAAATCGTTGCTCCAAGAAATGAGCGGGTTGGTGATAGAAATTCAAAAGCTATTCTGGCACCAAGTAGATCAACTATGTCATACACATCGACCCTTGATGGCTTTTTTAACCTGCCAGCATCGTAACGTTGATTTAGCTTATTAGCTAATTCCTCAAGCTGTGCATGTGAATACGGGTAGTAAATCAAATACGTTCTCCTTAGCTTTTCTTACTTTCTTCCAACATTCTTATGATTCTTTCCCATTCTTTTTCACCCGCACCGGAATCTCGTGCAATACGAAGTGCAACGCGAGATTTATTCTGAGCCATAATGTAATCGGCAATATCTGGTGAAACGGAATTTTTTTTATTCCCTGCTGCCAGGTCAAAAAGGTAATCAGTTTCTTCCCGACTAAGGTTTAAGGCTGTGGCTATCAAATATATCTTTTCCTTTTCCGGCGGGTAGCGATGATTATTTTCTATATCGCTCATATACGCTGGTGCTATGCCAAGTATTTCGGCAAGCTTACGCAGGTTAATCTTGGCAGCCAATCGTTTTTCCCTGACATAGTTGCCAAATGTTTTCTCTTCTTCCATGTTGCTCTCCCCTTTAAAGTTAGTTGTATGCACATTCGCATCTTTCTAACAAGGACAATGATAGCTCCCTTTTAGAATTTGTCAATAACCAGTTCGCGAAAATCTAACACTTTTTATTTTTACTTGCTTGTGCAATAAAAAAAAGGCTGATTCTGCCTTTGAATCGCATATTCGTTTTGCAAGTGGTTGCTAGACATGGTCTTTGTTACGATTTAACTATATCATCAGCATCTTTTATGCGAAAGGATAGTAATGATATGGTAGCTAAGGAGATTAGCCAGTATATCTCACTGATTCTGCGTCATAAACCGGAAATAATAGGCATTACTCTTGATGAACACGGCTGGGCTAATGTAACAGAGCTGATTGGCGGAGTAAATAAGACATATCCGCTTAATATGGAGGCTCTGGAAGAGATTGTTAGCACTGATGAAAAAAAGCGTTACTCCTTTAATGATGACAAAACGCTTATTCGGGCTAATCAGGGGCACTCTATCCAGGTTGATGTAGAACTTCAAGAAGTAGTACCGCCTAAATATCTGTATCACGGAACTGGGAAAAAATACGTAAATTCCATTGATAAACATGGACTTTTACCGAAGTCTAGGCTATATGTACATCTTTGCGAAGACATAGATACAGCTATTAAAGTTGGTTCCCGTCATGGTCAGCCAATAGTATACCGGGTTTTAGCTGGGCTGATGTTTAATGCTGGTATGAGTTTTTATAAATCTGCCAATGGTGTTTGGTTAGCCAAAAGAGTTCCGACAGAGTATTTTAGAAAGGAAGAATGTATGTCAACCGGAACCGCTGAGATTGTACGAGAATTAAAAACTGCCTTTAAGTCTGGTTTAGATGCTGAAGAAGTAGCAGCAACAGTTTTATCCCGCTACTCATGGAATGAGTTACAGCCGGCTCTTATAGCCATATTGCTGGATGATTCTCTCCCAAGGAATTATTATGAAATGACAGCCGGGATATTCTGGGAAGCAGTTCTTGATGGCCAGCAAATACAAAAAGAAATAGTGGTGGGCTTATTGTATTACCGCCTGGGCGACAAAAAAGCGCCATATGATAATAACCTTATTTGGAGCATTGCGACAGAATTGTATAGCCTTGATTATGCCGATTCGGAGTTTAATCCGTTTTACGATGCCGGGATTTTAAAAGTGCTTGGTGACTACGGAATAACTTTTTCGTGATAGTTTTCCAAAGCGGCCAACCAGGTAGTTATTCCTGCCGGTTATAATCTCTCACAATGCCGATAATAATGAGTGCCGCGCAAATAGTGGCAAAGATAAAAGCTCCCACCTGGCACCAGGGCGCCAGGCCGTAATGGCTATCGAGACGCCCGCCCAGATAGACAAAAAGGCCGTAAATAAGCCCCAGTTCCAGGCCGATGGAGCTGTAGCGTAGAGCCAGATTCCACATCTTTTTGTCATCTTTATCAGTCATAGCAAGCTCGCCAGATTTCCGCTTTCTTTATGGCGTGTGTTTTCCCAGGCCGGCTGCGGCGGCACTTACACAGCCAAGCGGTTTTTTCTGCCACTCGCTGGCAAAGTTTTCTTTGCTGCTGAAAGTGGGAGAAGCCCCAAAACCTTTAGCCCGCTCTACCGAAGCTTCGCGGTAATTCCAATAAAAATCGCTGGAGCCGTCAGTGGGCGGAGCGCCGTAAATATCGAGTAAAAGATCATTTTGGTCAAAAAGGCCGATTATGTCGTCGCCGTTTATATAAAAATTTTTAAGAGGTAAATCCGGCGTATATTTTTGGCCGCTCTCATCAATATAAGGTAAGCCGATAACCATGGCGCTTTTGGGGGCTAAAGAGCTGCCGTCGGCCAGGGCAATTTCGCTGCTCCAGGAAAGGCCGCTCTCTTTGTCCGGATTCATAACGGCTCTTATTTTAAAGCCGCCAAGCATGATTGTCACCGGGCAATTATTGTAAATCTCTATTGCCTTGGGTGTCTTTTGGCGGCAGGAACCGGAAGTAACCTGGCTGATGAATAAATCACCGGCAGCGCAGGGATCCTTGGCTTTTGGGGTGAACCAGTCGCTTATTATCTCGCGATCCCGGCACTCTTTGGCATGGGCTCTTACTTTAAAGCGGTATTTTTCCGGAGCGGCTTTTTGGCTCTGCCAAAAGGTGGTATTAGAGGGCAAAGCGGCTGCATATTCCAGCGAGGAACCATCGGCCGCTATCAAGGCAAGGTCATAAGAATCGGCCAGTGGAATTGGCTCTACTTTGACGCTTACTGCCCGCCCCGCGGAGCTCCCCAGGTGCGTGAGGGAAAAAGCGGCTTTTGCAAAAATGGCACAGCGTTCCTCGGCGGTAATGCGCCCGCTGACACTAAAATCGGAGCTACTAAGATAAATAAGCGGCAGATCTTTTTCTAAGGCGAGCGGCAGAGGGGCGCTCTCAAAAATCATCCCGGCCTCGGGCAGTGTTTTTAGATACTGTTTTTCCGGCAGGCTGACTATTAGATCATGATTATCTCCGTAGCTAGCCAGCCAGCGGCGCCCACCGGTGATGAGCGGGCGGATAAATACGGCTTTAAAGCTAAATAATTTGCCAAAATCATCAGCGGTGAATGTTCTGGCACTATCGGCGGTTATTTTTTGGATAAAAGGGGCAAGATCATGGTGGAGTGAGTCATTTGCTGCCAGCCTGGCTTTGGCGCTGCTGATGTAATTTATGCCCTCATGAGTGTACATTTTATTAAATTGTAGGGAGATAATATTGCCCGGGGCAACATTGTTAAACTCGCGGTTATGTTTTAAATCGACAGCAATGGCCGGCCCTTCCGGCGAATGTTGCAAATAGAGCATATTCATCCGCTTGTCCAAATGGGTAACCAGCACGCGATCGAGAAAGCCTTTATACCCGCCGCTTGGGCGCTTTTTTAAGAGGTCGATGGTGTCGCTGCATTTGTCGGTTAAGCAGATGCGCTCAGTATCGGCGCAGTTTATTGCCTCTGCTGCCTCTTCCGGAAAGAGGCAAACCGGGCGGTGATCCTGCACTTGGCAGCGGCCGGTGGTTTTTTTTAAAGTCAGGCGGTCGGCCAGGCATTGGCTTATTGTATCGCAGGGATTGGGTGTGCAGGGGTCGTATTTTGGTGTGCAGCCCTGTCTGGCGGCGCAATCGGGGTCAAAACAATCGATTTTGCCGTCAAGGTCATTATCTATGCCGTCAAAGCAGTGTATTTCGCGGCCGCGCTCTTTGGTGCAGGCGTCATTTAAATAGCAATCCTCATCCTCACAATCTGTTCGGCCGTCGCGGTCGTTATCTTTTTTATCGCGGCAATCGGCTTCATAATTCAGTGTGGGCATGGCTTTATCAATAAGAGTGGCCATTTTTTGTTGTGAGGGCGTGAGTTCCGGCGCAGCCGATTTTTGCCGACAAGCCGGGGCGCCCAAGATAAGAGCCTGAGCAAGAGCTATAGCTAAGGCAGCTTTAAGCAGTTTTTTTGTAAATATCATGGCGCTTCTCCTTTGGCGCAAGATTGCCGGGAAGTACTATATTCCCACTTTTTTTAGCAATAAAGGAAAAATTATTAAAGAGAACTCTGGACAACGATATGAAGTTGTGCTATAGAGCCTGCGCCCGCCATGAAGGCGGTTTGTTATGAGGTGAAGAAAATGGCTGTTTCCAAAAGTAAACAAAAACGGATGCGTATGGTTCGCAAACAAAAAGCTAAAGCTCTGGACAAAAGGCACAAAGAGGCCGTAAAAGCCCTGAAAGCGGCTAAAGCATAAATAAAAATTATAAAGCGGCGCCCGGTAGCAGAAAATAGAAGGGTGAGTGTGGCTTACCCTCTTGACAAGGCGCTGATTTTAGTCTAAAATTTCGGCGCTTCATTCGGCATGAAGAGCTGATGAGCAATGGAGGATAGTATGTACGCAGTGATCGATACAGGTAGCCACCAACATGTGGTAAAACCGGGTGACCGTATTGTCTTAAATCGCCATGAGGGCGAGGTTGGCAAAACCGTTACTTTTGACAAAATTCTCATGGTTGCCAAAGACGATGGCAAATATTCCATCGGTACTCCCAAAGTGGAAGGCGCCACTGTTACCGCCAAAGTGCTCTCTCAGGGCAAAGGCGACAAAGTGCTGGCTTATAAATATCGCCGGCGCAAAAATTATCACCGTCTGGTCGGTCACAGACAACCTGTTACCGAGCTGGAAATCACCACTATCAACGCTTAATTAGTGCTATCGGAGGCTTAAAATGGCTCATAAGAAAGGTCAGGGTTCCTCAAGGAACGGTCGTGACAGTAAACCAAAATATCTCGGCGTGAAGCGCGCCGATGGTCAACACATTAATGCCGGCAGCATCATTTTGCGTCAACGGGGCACCAGAATTCACCCCGGACACAATGTGGGCTTAGGCCGTGATCACACCCTCTATGCCAAAGTTGAAGGCACTGTGAAATTTACCGTCAACAAATTTGGCAAAAAAGAGGCCATTGTTGTTGTGGCCTGATAGGCCATTTGCTTTGGCAACTTTGGTTGCCTAGGCTCTTTCCCTCCTCTCTCTATTGCGGATAATATCGTGAAATTCATTGATGAAGCAGAGATCTATGTCAAAGCCGGCGACGGCGGACGCGGTTGTGTCAGTTTTGAGCGCGAACGTTTTCGCCCCAACGGTGGCCCTAATGGCGGCGATGGTGGCAACGGCGGCAGTGTAATTATAAAAGCCGATGGTCGTCTCCATTCGCTGCTCGATTTTAAATATGCCCCGCGCCATTTGGCCAAAAACGGCGAACACGGCATGGGCGGGCAGTGTAATGGGCGTAAAGGCGAGAGCCTTTTATTGAAAGTGCCGGTGGGCACCGTTATTTACGATGCCGATAGCGGCCAGGAACTCGCCGATCTCAAAGAAGATGGCGCTGAGATGGTGGCCGCCCAGGGGGGGCGCGGGGGCCTGGGCAATATGAATTTTGCTTCTGCCACCAATCAGGCGCCGCGCTATGCTCAGCCCGGCACCCCCGGCGAAGAGCGCAATTTGCGCCTCTCTTTGAAATTACTTGCCGATGTGGGGCTAATAGGCCTCCCTAATGTGGGTAAATCAACGCTCATCTCCTGTATTAGCGCGGCACGGCCCAAAATTGCCGATTATCCTTTTACTACGCTTATTCCCAATCTTGGCGTAGTAAAAATCGACGATGAAGCGAGCTTTGTCGTGGCCGATATTCCCGGCCTGGTGCCCGGAGCGCACGCCGGCAAGGGGCTGGGCGACCGCTTTTTAAAGCATGTGGAGCGCGTGCGCCTCTTGGTGCATTTGGTGACCGTGAGCGAGGATGAGTCGGCCGACCCGCGGAAAGATTTTCGTACTATCAATAAAGAGCTGGCCCTCTTTAGCCCGCAGCTAGCCGCCCGCCCGCAGCTTTTGGTGCTCTCTAAGACCGATTTGCCCTGGGCCAAAGAGTGGGAAAAGAAGCTTTCTACCTATGCCAAAAGGCAAAAAATCCCCTTTATGGCCATCAGCGCCCCCACCGGTGCGGGGCTTGATGAGCTCAAAAAGCGCATCTTTAAATTGCTCCAAGAGGCGGCTGACTAATATTACCCATGAGCGCATTTTCGCGGAATATTTGGGCCTTTGTGCGCCGTGAAGCTGTTTTTAGCATATCTTTGCTCTTAGCCGCTATAAGCGCCTTTATTGTGCCGCCAAGTAAGGCCTACCTAGCCTATTTTGATGTTGATACTCTTTTAATTCTCTTTGCCCTGATGGCGGTTATCGCCGCCTTGCGCTCCTGCGACCTTTTTGAGCAGCTGGGCCTTATTCTCTGCCAAAAATTCGATAACTTGCGTGCTCTCTCTATCGCGCTGATTTTTATGGTCTTTTTTAGCAGTATGCTCATCACCAACGATGTGGCCCTCATTACCTTTGTGCCTTTTACCCTGGCCATTTTGGGCGGCCATATTTCCGGGCGCCTATTGATGCTCTTGGTTATTTTGGAAACCATTGCCGCCAACACCGGCAGCATGCTCACGCCGCTGGGAAATCCGCAAAATCTTTATCTTTATGAGCAAATGGGCCTTGGACTT
This sequence comes from Deltaproteobacteria bacterium, assembly GCA_016283195.1. GTDB lineage: Bacteria > JAEEML01 > JAEEML01 > JAEEML01 > JAEEML01 > JAEEML01. The sequence goes on from JAEEML010000040.1 coordinate 33,986, forward strand.
TTGCCCTTTGTGACCATTATTTTGCCTTATACGCTTTTAAGCGGCCTTTTGCTATTTATAAGTGCGCTTTTTATCCCTAAACACTCTTTGGCCACCTCTTGGGCTCTAGCTTTGGAGAAGGCTGTAGCGCCGCAGGTGCGCTCCTTACACCTTGGCCGCTTTTCCGTTAATCTGGGCAAAAAAGAGCTGATAGTTATTTATTCTTTGCTTTTTCTTTTGGCTATACTGGCCGTTTTGCGCCTTGTGCCAAAAATTGTGGCTGCCGCCGTTACTTTGGCGGTATTACTTATATTTGATAAAAAAGTATTAAAAACAGTGGATTACTTTTTGCTTTTAACTTTTGTCTTCTTCTTTATCTTTACCGGGAACTTGGCCGCTCTTAATGAGGTGCACCGGTTCTTTGCAGAAATAATAGGCGGCCATGAGTTTTTAACGGCGCTTTTAACCAGTCAGGTGATAAGTAATGTGCCGGCTACCTTGCTCCTCTATCCTTTTGCTGCCGATAAAGAGGCTCTGCTTTTGGGCGTTGATGTTGGCGGGCTCGGCACTTTGGTGGCTTCTTTAGCCAGCCTTATTTCTTACAAATATTATGCGGCGGCAGCCAAAAAAATGGCTGCCCCTTCGGGCCTCCAATATCTAGCCTATTTTACGCTGGCTAATTTGCTGGCCCTTGGCCTGCTCATGAACCTTTATTATTTCTTTGCTACTGGCTGACACATTTGGTCTTTATTATTGTTTATAATATGTGCTATAAGGCGTTTCGTTATGCCGTTGTGAGCGGAGTTAGGCATGAGTATTAATAGAAATAGCGTAGATTATGACAATATTTCCGAATCAACCCGGATGGTATCTCTTTCCAGTATTGGCCCGGATTTGGCAGAGAGCGCGCCGCAGAGTTTTAAAATTGACCCATTGCCACCTAATTACAAACCCAGTTTGGAGATTATTGAAGGGCCGCATGCCGGCCAAATATTCAAAATCGAAAAGCCGATGGTTATTTTGGGGCGGGTTTCCGATGTAGCTGATATCGTGATTCCCTGCGCCTCGGCTTCGCGTTCGCACGCTTCGATAACTTTTAGAAAAGGGCAGTTTTATATTTCGGACCTTGGCTCTACCAACGGCACTCAGGTAGATGGCAAAATGGTTAGCGAAGCCCCGCTCTCCTTAGGCTCACGCATTACCATAGGCGACAATGTCTTTATTTTTACATATTAAAATAATCATTTTTTTTCTTAGCTTTTTAGCTTTTTCCGCCTGCCAAACGAGTGATGTGGCGCCGCAGCAAAATATTAAGCAGCCGGAAGCTAGGCGCTCCGGGCGAGTGCAGCTTTTGCCGCCGGTCAAAAATATAAAAACCTTGCAAATCAGTGTTGACGGTTCTTCCTGGGCAACAGTTAAGAGGGTAGGTAAACACTTTGTTGCGCCGGATGGCCATTATTATAATTTTCTTTTTGAGCCGCTTATAAGCGATACTCTGGATCTCAATATCGAGCTGGGCCAAAAAATGCCCACCGGGGCAGTGCCGGGCCGCAAACTCTCGATAAAGGCGCAGGTAAAAGACGGTTCTACTTTAGAATATCAATTTCAGGAGACAGAAAGCGGCCTTTACGGCGGAAGTGCTTATGAAAAAGGGCTTTTGCACTGGCCGCCATCTTTTTGGGACGATTGGCGGGAAGTAGCGAAAAAAGATAATAAATATATTGATTACCGCTTTTTTCATTTTGATATTTCTCAGGCTGTGGCTCTTAGTATAACCAGCGAGACCATGAAATATACTTGGGATTTAAAGGCCCTTAATAAAACGACTCCCAATTCCAATGCCCTTCTTTATCAAATAAACGCTCTGGCCCCAGAGGTGCCGTGGCAAACCAGGGAAAATTGCCCATCTTCCAAAAAGCAACTGCGCACGGTTATGATTAAGGGCGCCGGCGGAGTTACACTGGCTAAATTGGAATTATGCATAGATAATGGCCGCCTTTGGGGTAAAGCCGGGGAGGGTGACTTTTACCTTTTGCCAAACCAGAGCTCAAGGCTGGTGGGACTGATTATAGTTTTAGTGCGGGAGGGTGGCGAAACGGCCGCTCTTATGGAGCAAATAAGTGAAAATTGACCGCAAATTGCACCGCGAAAGTCATTATGAGGACAAAATCCGGCCGCTGAAAGAGGAAGACCCGCTGAAAAGAGCCCGCCGCCTTGTGGAAAATACCATCGGTACCTGGCCGGAAGAGATATTGGGCTACAAATTTAAAGATAATACGCTCTTACTTTCGGCTCTTACCCACACCTCGTTTTATAACGAATCACACCCGCCGTGGATTCACTATCAGCGCCTGGAATTTTTGGGCGATGCCGTACTGGAATATATTTCCAGCGAATATTTATATAATAAATACCCTGATATACCTGAAGGTGTGCTCACTAAAAAACGGGTAGCTATGGTGCGCGAAGAGGCCTTTGCCGGCCTCGCCCAAAAGTGGAATCTTTCGGCCTATATTTTGGTGGGGCGCGGCGATATTGCTTTAAAGCAGGCGCGTCTGCCCTCTATTATGGCCGATGTGGTGGAGGCCATTTGCGCCGCTATTTACCTCGATGGCGGCCTTGATGAACTTAAAAGTCGCATATTGCCCTGGCTTAAAGAGCTTGATGTGGAAGCGAGCGCCGCCATTACCGATTATAAAACTATTTTGCAAGAAAAAATTCAGCCTTTGGGGCTTGGTACCCCCACTTATCATATAGCCAGCCAAAGCGGCCCGGCTCATAATCCCACTTTTACTGTGGAAGTTACGGCCGGTGAGCACTGGCGGGCCAGCGGCACCGGACATTCGGTAAAAGCGGCCGGCCATGAAGCAGCCAAAGCCCTGCTCAGAATTTTGGAAAAAGAAGAAAGTGAGAAATAAGATGGCCGATTTAGAGCAAGAAAACGAAAACGCTGAAAGTACAGCTTTAAAACAGCTAAAACATGTGGGCACGGTGGCTATCATCGGTGTACCTAATGTGGGCAAATCAACACTGCTCAATAATATTATGGGCATGAAGCTCTCCATTACTTGTAAAAAGCCGCAGACCACGAGAAACCAAGTGCGCGGTATTTTGGAGCGCCCCGGCGCCCAAGTGGTATTTATTGATACTCCCGGTATTCACGCTTCCGATAAAAAGCTCAACCGCTATATGGTGCAAAATGCCGTTATGGCTATGGAAGAGGCTGATTTGGTGTTGGTGCTTAGTGATTTCTTGCCGAAAAGTGCCGAGCTGCCGCCGGATTGCGATTTAGGTATTAAGCCGCTTTTAAGCCACCTGGCAAAGCTTTCCTCGCCGGTTATTCTGGCTCTCAATAAGGTGGACAGGCTGGAAGATAAAAGGCTCCTTTTGCCGGTGATGAATGCTCTCGCAAAGCGCTTTAATTTTAAAGATATTTATCCCATAAGCGCTCTTAAAAGCGATGGCGTTGAAGCGCTTCTTGAGGGCATTATTGCCAATTTGCCGGCCGGTTATCCGCTCTTTGCCGCCGGTACTTATACCGATATTACCGAGCGCTTTTTAGCTGCGGAAATTATCCGCGAAAAGCTGATGAGCCACACCCAGCAGGAAGTGCCTTATTCCAGCGCGGTAACCATCGACTCTTTTGAAGATAAACGCGAGCAGGAAAAACCTTTGGTGCACATTGCGGCCTCCATTATAGTGGAGCGCGATTCGCAAAAGGCTATAGTTATCGGCAAGGGCGGCAGTATGATTCGTGCCATTGGCACAGCAGCTCGCCGCGAGCTGGAAGAGATGCTGGAGAGCCGCGTTTATCTCGATCTCATGGTGAAAGTGGCCGAGAAGTGGACACAGGATAGCTCCATGCTGGCCCGGCTTGGTTATTTTTCGCCTGAGGTACCGTAAAAGAGGGCATAATGGCTAAAATACTTCTGGTGGAAGATGAACTTTCCATCGCTCGCGGGCTCATTTTCAATCTTGAGGCCGAGGATTATGCGGTAAAACATGTCACTATGGCCGAAGAAGCCCTTTTAATCTATGAAAAATATGATCTTATTATTCTTGATTTGATGTTGCCTGGCATGAGTGGCTATGAGTTTTTGCGTGAAGTGCGCAGCCATGATTTTCGCCTGCCGGTGCTGATTCTTTCGGCTATGTCCGGTGACGAAGCCGTAGTTAAGGGGCTGGAGCTTGGAGCCGATGATTATGTGATAAAGCCCTTTTCGCTGGCCCAGCTCTTGCTCCGCATTAAGCGCCTAATTTTGCGCAGCCAGTGGGCGCCGAGAGAAATAGAGAGCCTTAAATATTATAATGTAAACGGCTATCATGTTGATTTTGATAACTTTTTAGCCATAAAAGAAGAGAGCGGCGAAAAGGTGGTATTAACCCAGTTTGAAGCTGGGCTTCTGCGCTATCTTATTGCTCACAAAAACCAGGTTGTTACGCGTGAAGAGCTTTTAAGTGAGGTATGGGGCTATGAAAACCCCCCTTCGGAGACGCGCACAGTGGATATTTTTATGGGCCGATTGCGCAAAATTTTTGAAGAAAATGCCCGCGCGCCGCGTCACTTTTTGAGCATCCGTGGTGCCGGTTATAAGTTTGAAGAATAAAAAAAAGCCCTCTTCCGAGGGCTTAAATTTAAATTTGGTTGCGGGGAGAGGATTTGAACCTCTGACCTTCGGGTTATGAGCCCGACGAGCTACCGGACTGCTCCACCCCGCGGCTCTGGCAGCCCTATAAATCTAGTTAGCTAAAAAGTCAAGCCCTTTTTTGTCTTAAAAATGTATTGCAAATGCTTCCGCACATTGTTACCATTCCCTTTGCCCTCTTTTATGGGGCAGCATATAGGGGCGTATATGTTGGCACATAAATTGCAAGAGAGAGAGAGAGAGAGAGAGAGAGTACATTATGCGTTAACAGCCTTTTCTTGGCTGCCCGTTTCCTTTTTCTTCAAAAAAATACCCATAAAATCAATCAATTTCCGTTTTGGCAATCAAGCGGTGCAGTTGCCGCTTTGTTAAAGGAGAAATAGTATGAAAGCGAAAATTTATGCCTTAGTGCTGCTTTTGCCGCTTTTGGCTCTTGTACCCGGCTGTTCCAAGCCGGTGGCCGGCAATACATCTTCGCAGCAACTAGGCGAAAAGTGTTCCCCGCCGGAGACCGACTGTATGGAAGGGCTCTACTGCGAAGACGGTACCTGCCGTGCTGTTTGTCAAAACGATGATGACTGCGGCTGGCCGGATAGCCAAATGAAATGCAAAGCGCAGCGCTGTGTGAAAACAATCGAGCCGACAAATAATAATAACAATAATAACCAGGATGCCGAGAGCGATAATCATAATAACAACCACGACAGCCAAAGTGATGCTGTAAGTGATAATCCCGGCCCCGGCCCGAATATTCCGACTGAGCGGGCCAAAGCTGTTCCGCCTGCCGGTTACGGCCTCGCGCCGGTGGCGGGAAAAACCAGCGGCGAGCGCTTTAAAATTCGTGTAGTTGGCGGCTCGCTCACCGGCGCGGCTCAGAATGAAGTTGGCCAGCAGGTTATTGTGAGCGATGGCGCTTGGAATAATAAATGAAGTGTTAAACAACTAACATAAGGAGAATATTATGAAAATGTCAAAATGTAGTGCTCTTTTTGCCGCTCTTTCTTTACTAGCTACCGGCCCGGTATTGGCCGCTGATACGCCGCCAGCCAGCGTGCCGCTCTCGTTTTCGCACCACGGTATTTTGTGGGACGGCGATGAATTGGCCAACGGCGAATTTCGCATTAAAGCCACTCTTTATGATGGCGCCGGCGTGGCTATAGCGGCTAGCGATAATACGAGCGCTGTTAATGTGGAAGACGGTTTTTACAGCGTGACCATTGCTGATATTGATAGCGCAAAACTGGCCGCTGCCGCCGGTAATGTCACTCTGGGCCTGCAAGTGGAAAATGATCCTGAGCTTACGCCGCGTATCAAAGTCAATGCGGTGCCTTTTGCCATTTTGGCAGCCAAAGCGGAGAGCGCAGCAAAAGCGGATAAGGCAACAAATGCCGAGAGCGCTGATTTTGCCACATCAGCCTCCAAAGCGAGCCAGCTTAATTGTACAGGCTGCGTTGGCCAGCAACATATTGATCCCACTCTTTTAACATCTATGGGTGGTAGTGGTTATGGCCCTGCTGCTTATGGGCAATTTTATTTTTCAACATCTCCTGGAAGTGGTACTGTAGCAGCTGGTATTAAAGGCAAAGGCTTAACTGATATAACTTGGAATAACACTGATCAACTAGTTACGGTAAAATTTGATTCCAACCATATTATGCCTACAGCTGATTATATGTTGGTGATCAACTTGCCAAATAATTATACCGGCTATCATTGTGTGCCCCAAATTATTGAGCAGGAAAAATCATATTTCACCTTTAAAATAAGAGAATACCAGCCTGATTCCACTTCTGGCTATAATTATGGCTTATGTGGGACAGGTAATATGGGTTACGGCTCTTCAACATACTTTAATATATTTGTATATGCCGAATAAAGGAGCCTTCTATGTCTCTCTTTCGCCCTCTGCTGACCGCTTTTTTAGCTACCGTTTTAGCTCTCTCCAGTGCCGCTGCGCAGAGTGCTGTGCCCATGAATTTTACCCATCACGGCATTTTGTGGGACAACGGCCGGCCGGCTAACGGCAGCTATAAAATCACCGCTACCGTCTATGGCAAAGATAACAAAATGGTGGGTAAAGTCTCACGCACTTTAAGTGTGGAAGACGGCTATTATACGCTCACTCTTTATAACCTGGCTATGGCCGACATAATAGAAGCTGGCGGCAAGCTCACTTTAGGCTTACAAGTAGATGATGACCCTGAGCTTACGCCGCGCCTCACTTTGTCGGCTGTGCCTTATGCCATCCTAGCCGCCAAAGCCGAAAGCGCTGAAGATTTGCAATGTGAAGGCTGC
>JAEEML010000041.1 GCA_016283195.1 Deltaproteobacteria bacterium
CCCGATGCGTCTTATATCGAGGCGCATTGAAGCATAAAATTTTAGAGCATTGCCGCCGGTGGTAGTCTCCGGATTGCCAAACATCACCCCCAGTTTTTGGCGAATTTGGTTAATAAAAATCAGCATGGTGTTGCTCTGGTGAGCGGCGGCTGTGAGCTTGCGCAGTGCCTGACTCATAAGGCGGGCTTGTAAGCCCATGTGGGAATCGCCCATATCGCCATCCAGTTCGGCTTTGGGAGTTAGAGCCGCCACAGAATCGACAACCACTATAGCCACCTGCTCGGAGCGAATGAGCGACTCGGCAATTTCGAGAGCCTGCTCGCCGAAATCTGGCTGTGAAATCAGCAAATTATTGGGATCGACGCCGATATTTTTGGCATATTTTATATCAAGAGCGTGTTCGGCATCTATATAGGCGCAAAGGCCGCCCAAAGCTTGCGCCTGCGCCACGGCATGGAGCGCCAGCGTGGTTTTGCCGGAAGATTCCGGGCCGTAAATTTCCATAATGCGCCCTTTGGGCAGGCCGCCGATACCGAGAGCCCGATCGAGCGCCAAGCTGCCGCTGGATATCACGCCCACTTCCTGGTGTGGCCCCTCTTCGCCCAGTAGCATGAGCGCGCCGGCGCCGAATTGCCGTTCGATTTGGCTGATGATCTCTTTTACACTGCTTTTGGCTTCCATGCTGTTCTCCTTTTGGCCGCTTTGCGGCCGGTTAAAATTCGCGATCCAAAACGCGATATTGTATAGCTTCCGAAAGATGCGAAAGATGAATATTTTCGCTATGATCCAAATCGGCAATGGTTCTTGCCAGTTTCAAAATGCGGTCGCCGGCCCTAGCGCTCATGCCCAGGCGATCGATGACATTTTCCAGTAAATGGTGGCCGGCGCTATCAAGAGCGCAAAATTCTTTAAGCTCTCTTTTGCCCATCTGGGCGTTATTTAAAATGCCGCGCTCTTTATAGCGATCTTTTTGCACCGCTCTGGCCGCGAGTACTCTTTTTCTTATCTCGGCCGAACTTTCGGCGGCGCTATTTTGCTGAATCATCTCATTATAGCGTAGCGCCGGCACCTCCACCTGAATATCGATGCGGTCCAGTAGCGGCCCGGAAATGCGCGCCCGATACATGGCAATTTGCTGCGGCGAACATTTGCAGTTATGGCGCGGATCGGTGGCATAGCCGCAAGGACAGGGATTAAGCGCCGCTACCAGCATTACCTTGGCCGGAAATTCCAGGCTCATCAGCGCTCGGCTGATAAGTACGCGATTTTCTTCCAAAGGCTGGCGTAGCACCTCCAAGACCTGCTTCTTAAATTCCGGCAGTTCGTCCAAAAAGAGTACACCGCAGTGGGCCAAAGATATTTCCCCGGGGTGCGGAAAACTGCCGCCGCCGATTAAAGCCACATTGCTTATGGTGTGGTGCGGCGATCTAAAGGGGCGATTTACCAAAAGACCGTGATCTTTCGGCAACTTACCGGCCACTGAGTAAATTTTGGTTACCTCGATGCTCTCCTCAAATTCCATGGGCGGCAATACCGAAGGTATGCGCCGGGCCAACATGGTTTTGCCGGAGCCGGGCGGGCCAATCATCAATAGATTATGGCCGCCGGCTGCCGCGACTTCTATGGCTCTTTTGGCCGTATGCTGGCCGCTCACCTCAGCTAAATCGGCTGAACCCTGCCAAATATTGCTATCCTTATCGGAGAGCTCGCCATATATGGGCTCAATATGTTTTTCGCCGCGAAAATACTCAATAAGATCTTTTAAATTGTGTACCGGCAGGATTTTGAGCCCCTCGGCAATGGCTGCTTCGGCCAGATTAGCTGCCGGAATAATGAGTGTTTTGGCGGGATTTTGCTCTTGCGCCAAAATAGCCAGCGATAATGTGCCGCGCACCGGCAAAATATCGCCGCCCAAAGATAGCTCGCCCACACTCAAATAATCATTTAGTGCTTCAGCCGGTATGTCGCCGGTGGCTCCCAAAAGCCCCAGAGCTATTGACAAATCAAAAGAGGTGCCGTCTTTTCTGATATCGGCCGGAGCGAGATTTACCGTGATGCGCCGGTCCGGCAGATGATAGCCGCAATTTTTGATGGCCGCCAGTACCCTGGTTTTACTTTCTCTTACGGCCATTTCTGGTAAGCCCACTATATTGAAGGCCGGCAGACCCATAGCCAAATCTACTTCCACTTGCACCGGATAGGCATCAACGCCCACCACGGCTCCCGATAATACTGTGCTTAACATCAGCCACCTCCCGGGCTGTGAATAAAGCAAGAAGCGTGCCAAATTGCTTTACTTAAAGAAAAGTAGTTAAAATTCAAAATGATATACGAAAAGTGGTAATTTTTCCGTGCAGTGAAAAAAGTGTGTCAAAAGTGTGTCAGGTGTGTCAAAAGTGTGCCAAAAGTGTGCCAGGTGTGTCAAAAGTGTTTCATGTGAAACAATCAATTTAATAGCGCATGAGTCTGGCGATATTTTTTTCTTCCCAGGCATGAGCCTTTTCGTAATCGGCAAATTCTTTTTCGGCAAATTCCAGTTTGGCCGGGTGAATAATGCGCCGGCCGGTAATAGCACTGCGGTTGTCTACACCAAAATGGGCATGGAGCATTTCATGATAAATGACAAAAGAGACATAGTATGAAGGCACAAAATACTGATCGAGAGCCGGGTGAATGCGAATCATCTTTTGGGAGGCGTTATAACTGCCCATTTGCATTTTTTGGCGTTTTCTCCGGCGCACCACATTGCCCCAGGTAATCTTGGCCTCAATAGTATTTTTAAAATAGCGGCTGTTTATATAGTCAAACATTTCCTGCAAATCGTGAAACTCACCCTTGGTACTGATACGCTGTTTGCGAGGTGGTGGCGGGGCAATCTCATCGCGATGTTCTTTTATAAAATTATCCAAAATCATTGAAGATTTTTTGTTGCCATCTACAATGAAACGAGCCAGTTCTCCGGCTACTTTAGGGTCGGCGCCCAAAAACATGTGGTGGAGGCGCACAACGTAAAAAAAGCCGTTTTTTTTGGCAGAAATGAGGCGGCTGGCGTTATCGGTTAAGATAAGGCTGATGTTTAAGCCGGTGAGTTTTTTTAAAGCCAGCTCTAAATTGCGTCTTTGGCTCTCTTCTATTTCTGCTATTGGGTCACTTATAGCTTGCGCTACCGCCGGATCCAAGAGGGCATAAGGGTCATCTTCCGGCAATTCAAAGGCCAAATCAAGTTGCCGCCCATTTTTCATAAGAATAATAATACCAAGATGATAATGCCGATAACCAAAATAACGCCGCCGGCTACAAGGGCAATTATACCAAGAGAAGATTTTTCTTCCACCGGCTCTAAAAGATCGGCATCAATATCATCCGGCAGAACATCGTCTTCACCAAGGTCTTCGCCTTCGCCCTCAGGCTGGGGAGCTTCTGGTGCCTTTGAAGCGTCTTCGGCAGGAGGATTCTCTTCCGGCGCTTTTTCGCCTTCCGGAGGCGGTTCTATATCGGCAAGATGTTCGGCTGAGCCGTCTGCCGCTTGCTCGCTACTGGCGTCGTCATCATATTTGTTATTGTTATCAAAGCCTTCTATTTGGTCTATGGCATTAAAAAGCTCATAATTAGGATCAACAAAGAGCAGTTTTACCGGCCCGATGAGTATTTCATCGCGGTGGCGCAAAAAACGGCGCTTAATTACTTTTTTGTCATTTACGAGCACACCGTTTTTGGAGCCTAAATCTTCAACATAATAACCTTCCCAATCTTTTCTTATGATGGCGTGGCGCCGGGAAATATTGGGGTCATTAATAATAAAATCGCAATCTTTGCTGCGGCCCATAAACCATTCGTTGGAATTGCCGAAAACAAAGCGTGTGCCTTCATCAATGCCATTTAATACGCGGAGATAAGGCCCTTCATCATGGGCATTGCCGTGGTTTATACCGCTCAAAATTTCTTCCACCGCTTTAGCGGCCAGAGCTTGTGTTTTTTCGCCGACAGTGCTTGCCGCCGGCGCACTTTCCTCAAGCTCAATAGCTACGGTAATACGCACGGTAGCTAGCTCAATAATATCGCCGGAGCTTAAGACTTTCTTTTCGTCTCCCTCCAGCTTTTTGCCGTTAACCATGGTGCCGTAGGTAGAGCGTAAATCCTGGATAATATAAGTATCATCCTGAAAATAAACGCGACAATGCTGGCGAGAAATGGCGGCAACCGGTACCTGGAAATCACATTTGGAATCGCGCCCAAGGGTAATGCTGTCGGCGGAGCTTTCAAAAGCCAAAGCTCGGGCGGCTTTTCCCTCTTCTTCCAGTACTGCAGTAAAGCGAATCATTTGAGTATGTTCTCCCAATTACTCCTTTGGTGAGCCGGTTTATACCTCTTACTCAAATTCCAGAGCTTTTACCCGCTGAACACACCAAGATTTTTCGCTGGTATATTCACCTGATTTTATGAGAGATACAAATTGCTTGCAAAAATCAATAGTTTCATCTTTGCGCAAAAGCTGGTCATATACTTTGGCGGCATGATAGTGGGCCAGAGCGTGGGTGTTATCCAGCTTGATGGTGGTAATAAACTCGGCCAGAGCCTGGTCAAATTGTTTTTGTTCTTCCAAAACCAATCCCAGGCGGAAATGTGCATCCGGGTAACCGGGGTTATTATTAATTTCTTCAACCAGTTTTTTCACCGCCTCATTGGACATGGCGACGCAATTATAAGCGGCTACCAAAGAATTTCTGGCTTCCAGCTGGCTCTTATTTAAAGCAAGAGCATTCATAAAAGCCGTTACGGCTTGTTGGCAACGATCGGTTTTCAGTTCAACATAGCCTAAATTATACCAAGCCTGATCGCTATTGGGGCAAATTTGTGTTAATTTGGTGAAGTGACCGCGGGCTTGATCGTAATCGTTTTCCGAGAGTGATACAGTGCCGAGACCCATGCGGCAGTCGCAGTTATTGGGATCAAGTTCCACGCATTTTAAAAACTCATCGCTGGCTTTTTTATATTCACCAAGATAAAAAGCGGTGGTGGCCATATTGCGGCGGGCATCTATATAGGCCGGGTCTATTTCCAGAGCAGTTTTAAAACAATCGGCGGCTTCGCGGTAAAGGCGTTTGTCGAAAAATTCGGCGCCCAAGTTGTTGTGCGCTTCGGCAAAATCATCGTTATAAGTAATAGCCTGCTTGAAAAACTCGATAGCTCTATCGTTATGGCCGCGCATGCGCTCTAAAATACCAAGTAAATTATAAGGCTGCGCAAAACGCGGGCTAAATTCAATGGCTATTTTACAGCGGGCTTCAGCCTGTTCCAAAAGCTGCTGTGAGAGGTAATCGGCGCAAAGATCGGCATTTTCCTGAGCGCTTGGGTGTACTTTATGACCGGAGCAAGAGATATTGCCGGCCAGTAAAGAAGCCATGAAAAGAAAAGAAATATTGGATAGTTTTTTAAATACCGGAGACACTTTCATGTCACCCTCGCTTTCTGGTTTTGGCCATCTACACAAAATGGCGCTAGCATCATAGAAAAATAGAAGGCCTTAGTCAATTGGCCATAGCTAAAGTAAGCATTTTTTGCTCTTATCCTCTCCTCATACTCTTGGCAGATTGTTTTTTTTCCCTTATGGTAGGCAATGTGACTTAGGAGGAACCATGTTCGCCATTGGTCAATCAGGAAGTCTAACAGAAAAAATAGCCCCCATGATTTTAGCCTGGACAGCCGTATCACGCTATAGCGGCAATGTGACTATTACTCAGGAAAGTGGGGTGCGCTCCTTTTACTTCTTAAACGGCAAGGTTATTTATGTCACCAGCAACCATCCGGAGGAGGGCATTATTGCTGCTTTGGTGCGCCTTAAAAAGCTTAATAACGAGCAATATAAGGCTATTTATGTAAAAGCTCATTCAGCGGGTCTCATGCCGGAAGCTATCGCCCAAAATGATTACGATATCTTAGGTGGGGCTTTGAAAGAGGCGGAAAAACTGGCCGCCCGGCTTTTAATCAGAAAAATGGCAACTGATATGGACGGCGGTTCTTATGAGCTCACGGCCGGAGTAAAGCCGGGAAATGGTTCTGTTTTAGTGGAGCTCGATCCGCTTTTTGACCTCTTAACGGCGGCAGCCGACGGCATCAGCGATGAGGCGGCTAAGAATTATTTTAATCAAAATAATTTTTATCTGCGTGCCCGGAGTGACACCTGGGAGAAGATGCTAGCTGTTTTTAGCTCTCTAAGAGGGGCTTTACAAAAGCCGCTGGTTTTGCCCGATGCAGAAATACCTCCGGCATATTCTCTTGATATTATTGATAAAACAGACATTTCTCCGCGGTCTTTGCTGCTCCTCCTTATTGCTGCTGCCATTGTGCCTTCGGCCCCGCGGGAGGATGATGCCGTTTTGGAAAAACCGGGCACCGAGCAGGAAGAAGCCGCCCGTAAAGAGATTCATGAAGAATATCAGCGCATAAAAGAGGCCGATTATTTTACAGTTATGCAACTTCCCGATAATGCCGGCGAGGAGCAAATCAAAAATAGCTATTTGGCTTTGGCGCAAAAGTGGCATTTGGATAGTTTTGCCGGCTTGGATTTGGGCAGTGCAGCCAAAGAATTGCAAGCCATTTTCGCTAAAATAAATGAGGCCAAAGAGACTCTTTTAGACCCTAAAAAGCGCGAATCTTATATCTTCTTTTTAGAGCGCACCAAAGCCGGGTTGCCCACCGATGTGGAAGTTATTTTAAAGGCGGAAGATAATTTTAAGCGGGCGCAACTTTGCATAGAACAAGGCAAATATCAAGTAGCTCTGCCTCTTTTGGAAGAGGCTGTGGCCCTTAATAAAGGCGAAGCCGATTTTTGGATTGCTCTTGCTCTTTCCAAAGTGGCGGTGCAAGGTGAGGCAGCCTATAAAGAGGCCATGGAAATGTTGCAAAAAGCCGATGAGATGGATAAAAAATTCCACCTTAAAGTGCTGCTCACCAAAGGCAAAATCGAGCTCCTTTTATCGCATTATAAAGAGGCCGATAAATATTACAGCGAGGTTTTGGCGATTCAGCCTGAAAACGAAGTAGCTCAGCGCGATAAGCGCCTCATAACCAGCCGCCTGGCGCGCAAGATGGCTAAAGAAGCTAAAGAGCCAAAGAGTTTAAAAGAGCTTTTAACAGGTAAAAAGTAGAGGTGTAATATTTTGCGCCTGCACGGGATTGTTAATGAGGTGCAATATGGGGCTAATCTACTTTTTTGAACATATCTTTTGAAGCGCCGCAGATGGGGCAGCACCAATCATCGGGCAAAGCGGCAAAAGGAGTGCCGGGAGCAATGCCGCTATCGGGGTCGCCTTTAGCCGGGTCGTAAACATAGCCACAAGGTTCACAAGCAAATTTTTCCATAATTTCCTCCTCTTATTTATCTTCTTTTAAAAGCGCTTCTACCAGCGCCGGGACCTGGTTAAGAGTTTCTTCGGTGGGGTTCCAAAAGGATTTTACCGTTTCTTCAAGAACATTAAAGCCGGCATCTTTTAGCGCCGATTGGATATTTTTCACGGCTTCGCCGCTCCAGCCGTAGCAACCGAAGGCCGCCGCTTTTTTGTTTCTAAAGCGCAACGATTTGGTAAAAGAGAGCATCCCGGCCACACTGGAGAGCATATCGTTACAAGCGGTCGGCGAGCCCACCAAAAGGGCTTTAGATTTAAAGATTTCGGTCATCAGGTCGTTTTTATCGGTTTTCGCAATGTGGAAAATTTTCACCACCGTTTGCGGGCTGGCCTCCTTGATGGCTGCGGCCAGAGCGTGGGCAATTTTGGCTGTTCCTTCCCACATGGTGTCGTAGGCTATAGTTATTTGATCTTCCTGGTAAGCATTGGCCCAAAGAGCATATTTTTCCACAATTTGCGCGGGATTATCGCGCCAAATGACGCCATGCGAGGGAGCTATCATCTCAATTGGCAAATTGAGGGCGGCAATTTCGGCCAGTTTTTTGCTCAAAAATATGCAGAAGGGATGGACAATATTGACAAAATACTTAACGGCCTCCTGATAAAGCACGCATTGATCGGCCAAATCATTGTAGAGCTCGGCCACGGCATAGTGTTGGCCAAAAGCATCATTGGAAAAGAGAATATTGTCGCCGCTCAAAAAAGTGGCCATGGAGTCCGGCCAGTGCAGCATTTTCATTTCCACAAAAGTTAAGGTGCGCCCGGGGCCGATTTCGATGGAATCGCCGGTTTTTACCACATGAAAGTTCCAGCCGTTTTGGCCATATTGCCCCTCCAAGCTTTTAACAGCGGCGGCCGTGCAGTAAATGGGCGTTTCGGGAATTTCGGCCATGAGGGCAGGCAGGGCGCCGGAGTGGTCGGCTTCGCCGTGGTTCATAATAATGAGATCGATTTTTTTGAGATCAATTTCTTTCTTTAAATTTTCAACAAAATCAAAACGATGCGGCGTCCAAACGGTATCAATTAAAACTGTTTTGTCATACTCTAAAAGGTAGGCATTTTGGCTGGAACCATGGTTAATGGTGAAATCGTCACCATGGAATTTTTTGATTTCCCAATCCATGTAACCAACCCAGCTGACATTATTTTTAAGAACTTTTTTCACGGGTACCTCCAGCGGCCGAACTTTGGCCGCCAGGCACAATATAACTAAACAGCTTGTTAAACCAGAGAAATGTTAGGCCATTTGCGGAGAATTTTTTTTCTTTTGCCAGAGGTATTTGGCAAGAGCTTGGATAAGCTGGTCCAAAATAGCTAACGCCAGAACAAAATAAAAAAGCGCTTTATCACCGCTAATAAGGCCGTTGCCTTTTACAAACCGGGCGATGGCCTGATAAGCATAAATGCCAAAACTAAGGCGCGCCAGCCGGTTAATAAGCTTATTTTTAAATTCTGCCTGCGCCGCTAGATAGATAAGAGCCGGAAAGAGCAGCAAAATAATCAACGCATCGAAAAGCGGCGGATTTAGGTGCAAATAAGATATTGCGCTAATAGTAAGCACTAAAGCGGCGCATAAAAGCGGGTAAGCAAAGGCGGGCAGGTGGTTTTTAATAGGGGGAAGTGCAGAAAGCAAAATGCCAAGGCCAACTCCGGCGATGGCTCTATGGTCACCGTTTACACTGCCGCGCAGCAAAATTTTTCTATAAAAAACAGCCACGAGGATAAATACAACCACATAAAAAATAAGCTTTTTCTTATTGATACTGAGTTTGGGGATAAGTTCACTCAGGCTAGCCAGAGTAAAATAGAGTGCCAGCGCTATGAGTAATTTGGGCACATACCAC
Source organism: Deltaproteobacteria bacterium (assembly GCA_016283195.1). Lineage (GTDB taxonomy): Bacteria > JAEEML01 > JAEEML01 > JAEEML01 > JAEEML01 > JAEEML01. The sequence continues at coordinate 9,251 of JAEEML010000041.1, forward strand.
AAAAAGCCAAAAATACCGCCAACTTCGATACCGCGCGGCTGCATTTGGTAATAATAAAGAATGGAAAAAAGAAAAGGCAGCGAAAAGGTGATGGCGATGGGTTTAAAGCGCTTCCACTCAAAACGGAGGAGCCTTATTAAGAAAAAGCCTTTGTTTTCTTTAAAAAAAGAGCGGTAAAAAAAGTAGCCGCTGAGCATGAAGAAAAATTCCACCGCCCGGCCGCCGTAGGCAAAAGTTTGGCGGGGGATGGGGGTGAAATTATGTTGGTGGAGTATCCAAAAAGCGGCTAAGAGGCGCAGTAGTTCCAAAACCGAATTGCGTTCCTGTTTGGGTGAATCAGCTTTATCCATTGGCTATACCTTGATTATTATAAAGACTGATTTTTTTTACGCATCGCCGTATTCGCCATATTCGCAGCCGATGTGGGTGGCTTCTATTTCATCAACGAGTTTGAGCTCGCCTTTTACTTTGTCGTAAAGCTTTATAACCCCCACGCCATTGCCGCCGTTCCACAGGCGATTATGCTTTTTGCTGCCATCGGGCGCTTCGTAATTAACATGGAGCATAGTAGCTTTTGCGCAGGAAACTTCGGTCTCCATCAGGGCATATTTATTTTCCTGTTTAACGTGCCAAATAACTTTATCTTCTTGTTCTTCAAAGGAAAATTCTGTTTTTACTTTTAACCAGAAGTGCGAGAAGTTAAAGTCGTATTCTTTGCCTTCGTAATAAAAAACGCCGAGAAGCCTTCTGTTTAGAGGCATAAAATAAATTTTGGGCCGCCCGCCGCCGATGTCAAAAACGCTGTTTGTTAGCTGCCTTCCGCTTATTTTACTGGTTAGGCAGTTGGAGGAGAGCCAGACCCAGGGGCTGGTGAAATCGCGGCCCCAATTCTTATCGGCATAACCAAAGCTCTTTTCCGGGGTGACGCGGTATTCTTCGCCGTTACAAGTGATGGTGCCGCTATAGGCGCTCTTCATGCCTTCGGCGTGCCAATACATGGCAAAGGCGTTGATTTCGCGCAAAAATTTGCCGGCTCCGTAACCCACATTAAAAGCTATTTGCTTATCTATAGTGAGATCCCACTCCATTTCTCCGCTGTCGCATAGCCACTCGGGGTGATTTTTGGCCTCCTCCTTGCTGATATTTATGCGGCCTTTAAGCGCTTTGTCTGAGGCATAGCAATCGCCGGCCTTTATTTCATAAGGGGCTTTGGCGTGTACCACGACATTTTTTAAAGGGAAAAAGCGATGAAGCTGCGCTTTCTCTTCGCCCCAGAAGCCGGCTTTTACCATGAGGTAAGAAGGGCGCTTGCCTTTAGCCTTATTGGCCGGCAGCTGGCCAAAAACCGGCTCATCTTCGGCCAGAGCGGGGTTACAGATGAAATATTCGATAAAAAAGGGGCGTTCAGCGCCGGTTTTAACATTTTGGGCAGTAAAAGAGTGCCACCACCAGTCGTAGCCGAGGCGAGCCAGAGGGCCGTGAAGCATAAAAGAATTGCGGCTGATATCGTGCTTATTAAACATTGTTTTCCCGGAAAATTTTAGGTGGTGCCGGAGGAGGGACTTGAACCCTCACAATCTTGCGATTAACGGATTTTGAATCCGTCGCGTCTGCCAATTCCGCCACTCCGGCCCAAAAGGCCAGACTTACCTAGCACAATTTTAAAATATGTCAAGGGGAATATTGCTCTTTCTGCCAATATAGCCTCATTTGGCGCGGAAAAAGAGCGAAGAATCGCCGTAAGAAAAGAAATGGTAGCCCTCTTTTACGGCCTCTTTATAGGTACTAAGTACACATTCCCGCCCGGCAAAGGCGCTGACTAAAATAATGAGCGTACTTTTGGGCAGGTGGAAGTTGGTGATTAGAGCATCAACTATTTTAAACTCAAAGCCTGGATAGATGAAAATAGCTGTGCGCCCGCTGCCGCTCTTTAGCTCGTATGGGGCGGTGGCGGCGCTTTCCAGAGCGCGCACGCAGGTGGTGCCGGTGGCAAAAACGCGCCCGCCGGCAGCATGACAAGTGGCTACAGCTTCGGCTAAATCCTGGCCTATATGGTAGCGCTCTTCGTGCATTTTGTGGCGGGTGATATCGCTAAAAGCCTCTTCTCTTATGGGCCAAAAAGTGCCAAGCCCCACATGGAGAGTGAGTTTTTTAATGGTGACGCCGCGCTTTTCTATGGCTGCTAAAAGCTCATCCGTAAAGTGCAAACCGGCAGTTGGCGCCGCCACCGCCCCCACATTTTGGGCATATACTGTTTGGTAGCGCGTTTTGTCGTCTTCTTCGGCAGCCCGGTTTATATATGGCGGCAAAGGCATGGCCCCGCACTTCATGAGGAGGGGAAAGATGGGCGCGCCGTCCACTCTTTTTACAAGAGCAAGGCCGCCGCCCTGGTTTTCCGTAACTTCTATTTCAGCCGCCTTATGGCTAATGATTTGCCCCGGGCGCAGCGGTTTGCCGGAGCGGTAAACACATTGCCACAAAAGGGCTTCTTCCACCGAGAAGCCGTCGGCCGGTTCGGTAAAAAGGAGCTCCACTTTGCCGTGTGATTCTTTCTTTTCACCGAAAATACGGCAGGGAATAACCTTGGTATCGTTTAAAACCAATAGGTCGCCGTTTTTAAAATAATTAATAATATCAGGAAATAATTTGTGCTCTAAACCATTTGGGCCATTGGCTACCAGGAGGCGATCCATTCCTCTTTTGTCGGCCGGTTTTTGGGCAATTAAATTTTCCGGTAAAGCGTAATCAAAAAGCTCAATATTCATTTAAAAAGCGCCAAACTGATTGTTTGAGAAATTTTAGGGAAATTATTCGTAATCGCGCGAGGGGTCCCAATCTTCATAAGCATCGAGCTCATAAGCATCGGCCGCTTCTCTAATCTTTTTCAGGCCGGAAGCTTCAAGCTGGCGGATGCGTTCCCGCGTGAGATTCATGATCTCCCCCACCTCTTCCAAGGTGACGCCGCCTTGCTCGGCCACATCGAGAGCGCAAGTATTTTCCAGCTCCCACACTTCGCGGCCGGGGAAATTCAGCTTAACTGAGCCGGTTTCCGGGTTGATGTCTAAATATAAATTGTGGCGGCAAGCCACAAAGAGGCAAGGACGACCCATTTTCAGGCAATCCGCCCTGGTTTTGGGGCGTTCGTAATCCACCGGCTCGGCTACCTGGCCGCCGTTTTTGGCGCGCTTCCGATATTCCCGCACCATCTGCCGACGCGAAAGAGTTTGCGAACGACGCTCTTCAGGCCTGGATTTGCGAATTTTAGGACTTTTTTCCATTCCGGAAGAACTAGTATCTGCCATATTTTCCACCTCGAGCGCAGAAAAGTTCACAGCTACAATGGCCTAGTCAGAACTATATAAACTGTCAAGCGAAATTTGCACCGGATGGTGTTCTTGGAAGAGTTTTTTGAATGGTTTGTAGGTTGTGCGGTGGCAGGGAAGAACTCCCAGGCGGCGTATGGCGGCAATGTGATCGGCCGTGCCGTAACCTTTATGGGCGGCAAAACCATAGCCGGGGTAGAGTTTTTCATATTGCACCATCAGGGCATCACGCGAAGTTTTGGCGATTATGGAAGCACAGGCAATAGCATGGCAGAGGTCGTCGCCTTTTACAAAAGAGTGGCAGGGAATCCCTAAATCGAGGTGGCGGTAATCCACCAAAAGTTCTTCCGGCTTTACTTTAAGGGCGAGAACGGCCCGCTTCATGGCGAGCAAAGTGGCGCCTAGAATATTCAGCTCGGCAATCTCTTTTACCGAGGCTGTGCCGATAGCCCAGGCAGAGGCGGTGTTTTTAATCTCTTCTGCCAGTGCTTCTCTGGCAGAAGGCGTGAGCTTTTTGCTGTCTTTGGCGCCAATAATTACCTCGCCCGGGCGAAGAGCCACCGCGCCGGCATAAACCGGCCCGGCCCAGGCGCCCACTCCGGCTTCATCCACACCGGCCACAATATTGGCGCCATTGGCAAAGAGGCCGTTTTCTATGGCTAACCTATCGGTTTCTTTTGAAATTTTGCTACTCATTGCCATCTGTAAAAACTGTGCGGGGCTTTAAAATCACCGCCTCATCATTTACTGAAAACTCGCCAATAGCCACTAAATCTTCGCGGTAAAGAAGAGCTACTTTACTATTTAAAAGGCTGTTTTCTCCACCCCGGCAAATATCATTTGGGGCATCCGTCAAAAAGTTTCCATGAATAATACGCTGATATTGTTCGCTATTTAGCTCTATTTGCGGCATGGAATAGAGCACTTTGGCCATCGGCAAGCACTCTTTAAAAGCCTCTTGGCCCATAGCTTCCACAGCAGCCAGTTTTTGGCTCATGCTGAGTTCAAAAGGGCCGATTTTTGTGCGCCTAAGAGCGGTTAAATGCGCGCCGGTGCCCAGTTTTTCGCCGATATCACTAGCCAAAACGCGGATATAAGTGCCGGCCGAGCAGTGGACGTCAATAGTAACACTGGGCAGAGAAATATTAGTAATATTAATGCTGTAAATATTAATTTCACAGGGCGCCCGCTCAACTTCTGCGCCGGTGCGGGCAATCTCATATAGCCTTTTACCAGCCACTTTTTTGGCCGAATACATGGGCGGCTTTTGGGCTATTTTACCAACAAAAGATGAGATAACTTGCCGTAACTCTTCTTCTTTTATACTTACCGGCTTTTCGGCGGTTATGGCGCCGGTAGCGTCTAAAGTATCGGTAGAAATGCCCAGCTTTAAAACGGCCCGGTAACTCTTATCGCTGCCCAAAAGGTATTGCGAAAGGCGGGTGGCTTTGCCGACAAGTATGGGCAAAAGGCCGGTGGCCATTGGGTCCAGAGTGCCGGTGTGCCCCAGCTTCTTGGTCTTCATGGTGCGGCGCAGGTGGGCTATGACATCGTGCGAGGTGAGGCCAAGCGGTTTATCGACTAATAAGAGACCGTCATTAGGCATATTTTCACATTAGCCCCAGCGCCTTTAATTCTTCCTCAATGGCCGCAATTACCTTGGTTTTTACTTCCGGCAATGGCGCCTCGATGGTGCCGCCGGCGGCATTAAAGTGACCGCCGCCGCCAAAATGGGCGGCCATTTGGGCCACATTGACATTGCCCCGGCTTCTAAAGCTCACTTTCCAGCGGTTTTCTGCCTCTTCGCGGTACATAATAGCCACTTCTACCCCGGCAATGCTGCGCGGATAATTGATGAAGCCATCGAGCATATCTTTGGTGACGCCCAGCTCTTTTAGCTCCTTTAGCTCGGTTTGCACGGCAGCCCAGAGGCCATGGGGGGCAATTTCCATGCGCTCCAGACAGCGGCCCAAATAGATGAGCCGGGCTCTTGGCACCGATTCATAAACTTTCTCGGCAACAGCGCGCGGAGAGACGCCGGCGGCCAAAAGGCGGCTGGCCATTTCCATGGTATCTGGGGCAGTATTGGAATACTGGAAAGAGCCGGTATCGGTCAAAATGGCAGTATAAATAGCGGTGGCTATTTCTTTATTTAGCGGCACGCCCAGTTCATCAAGTGCTTTGACCACCAACATACCGGTAGCGGCGGCTTTGGGGTCAATAATATTAATGGCTCCAAAATTCTCGGAAGTGAGATGGTGGTCAATATTGATAATAAAACCAAGCTTTTCTTTGGGATAATCCGCCGGAATGGCCCGCCCCAAATTACTGGCATCGAGGACAATTGTGGCATCAACTCCCGCCGCCGGGAGCTCGCTAGTGATAAGACCGTCACTCGCCAAAAAACGGTAATTAAAAGGAGTTGGGTCTTTACTGTAACAAATAACCGTTTTTCCGAGTGTTTTTAAGGCGCGGCTCATGGCCACACCGGAGCCGACAGCGTCGCCGTCGGGGTTAAAGTGGTAAGTAACAAGAATGGTCTTTGCCTTTTTAATGGCTATAGCGGCCTCTTTAAACATTGTTCACCTCCGGGCTTTGGAGCGCTTGTGTAAAGCGGTGGCACTTCTTCTTGGTCTTTTAGAAGGCAAATGGCGCGATTTTGGCGCTTCTTTGGGGAGCTCAGCAATTGGCTTGCGGTCGCGCAGAGTGGCAACTTCGGCAAATTCTTCAGGAATATCGGGCGTTTCCTCTGGCGCCGGCACTGTGCCGTCTTCAGCCAGCTGTTTTAAAAGGCGATCTATTTTCATGCCCCGCTCCAAAGATTCATCAATTTTAAATGTGAGGCGGGGAATATGGCGCATGGTTAAAACAGCCGAAAGCTGATGGCGCAAAAAGGCCGCCGCCGCTTCCAAGCCGATAAGGCTCTCTTTTTTGGTCTCTTCGCTGCCATAGACGGAAACATAAACCATAGCTTCGCGCAAATCGCTGGTGAGTACCACATCGGTAACGGTGACCATGCCCACGCGCGGATCTTTAATCTCATTATTAATGAGACGGGCCAGCTCCTCTTTTACTACTAAAGCCGCTCGCTCGGTGCGGCTCATTCCTTCACTGTTTTGAGTCATTATTTTCCTCTTTATTCCGCAGACTTCCAGTCGATGTCTTCAATTTTTAGATACATCTCTTTGTGCCCGCGATAGGTCGAATAGGCGATAGTATAAGCTATATCGGCGCGGCATGGCCCAATGGGGTGATGCTCCGCCGCCATTTTATAACCTAAAGCCTCTTTTACCGCCGGATGATCAATTATTAATTTTATATGTTCCTGGCCGATGGTATATATTTGCCGCACCGGCACATTATAAGTTACAAAAACCGGGTTACCGTTGGCCATGCCGCAGGGTTCCAGTTTTTCCAAAAAGAGGAGCAGCTCTTCACCAAGCTCATCGAGAGTTATCTCGGCATCAATGGCGAGGGTTTGCACGGTTTCCGGCTGAGCCTCTTGCTCGAGAATATTATTGAGCCGCTCGCGCAAGGCATCAATATTATTAAAATTTATCTTTAAACCAGCTGCCAGTGGATGGCCGCCGTAAGTCTCTAAAAGTTCGCCCGCTTTGGTTAAGAGAGCACTTAAATCTATGCCGCCCAAAGAGCGGCCGGAACCTTTGCCGTCGCGGCCTATGACAATAGCCGGCTTGCCAAATTCTTCCATCAGGCGGCCGGCCACAATGCCCACTACGCCGGGGTGCCACTTGGGGCTGCCCAGCACCAATAGCTGTTTATCCAGCCAGTTAGGGTTTTCCTCCAGCAAAGTGCGGCATTCGTTTATCACCTCTTTTTCTGTGGCTTTGCGCTGATTATTGGCTGTATCCAGCTGCAAAGCCAAAAGTTTAGCTAAGCGCTCATCTTTAGTGAGCAGAAGTTTTACTCCTTCATCGGCCCGCCAGAGCCGCCCGTGAGCATTGATTCTGGGCGCCAGTTTAAAAGAGACTTCGCCTGATGTGAGCGGCAGCGCGGCGCCGGCCACATCAATGAGTTCATTTAGCCCCAGGCGCTCACCGGTTCCCGCTTGCAAGAGGCCGTGAGTCACCAAAATGCGATTGACATTGGTAAGCGGCACCACATCGGCAATGGTGCCGATAGCCACCAGATCCAAAAGCTCTTTGAGCGGAAATTCCGGCAGCCCTTTGGCCCAAAAGCCTCTCTGCCTGAGCTCACGCCTGGTGGCGGCCACCAGGTGAAAAGCCACACCCACGCCGGCTAAATTGGCATCGGGAAAGTGGTTATCGGCGCGGGCAGGATTAACAAGAGCAGCGGCCGGCGCCGCTTTATCCATAATGGGGTGATGGTCGGTGACAATAACTGTCATGCCCAAATCTTTGGCCAGTTCCACCTCTTCCGGCGAATTACTGCCGCAATCCACAGTGACGATGAGGTCGGTTCCTTCGTCGGCCAGTTTGCGCATGGCCGGGCAATTTAAGCCATAGCCTTCATCTATGCGGTGGGGAATATACCAGCTAACCCTACTTTTTGTATAAGCCAAAAAGGAATACAAAAGGGCGGTGGAAGTAACGCCGTCGGCATCGTAATCGCCAAAGATTACAATGCTTTTCTTCTCTTCTATCGCTTCGGCCAGGATTTTGGCCGCTTTTTCCATATCGGGCAGCAAATTGGGATCTGGTAGGGCAGAAATGCGCGGATTTAAAAATGATTTAAGATTTTCCTCGTTATATATACCGCGTTTTTCCAATAGCGGACCGGCCACTTTGGGCAAGTCATATTTATTTAAAAAGGGCATTTCCCTTTGAGGCGGAGTAATCAGCCATTTTTTAAACGGGCGCTGCAAAGTAAGCTCCTTAGGCCTAAACAAATTCGCACCTAGAAGGTGCGCGGCGAATATATACGAAAGAGTTCATTATGGACAATTTAAAATTAAAAAGTGAGCTTTTAACTTCTTAAACGCGCCGGTTATCGGCAGTAATTTCATACTCTTTTTTCAGGCGGTAAATGGTGCTGCGGCTGATATTAAGCTTTTTGGCCGCAAGACTCATATTACCGCGACAGTGCACTAAAGTTTCTAAAAAATATTCGCGGGTTATTGTTGCAGAAGAATTAGTGTTTATAAAAGTTATATTGTCTTCCTCCTCCTTTAAAGGCACTTTTTCCTCTCCTTTTTGGGCTTCTTCCCGGGGCTTTGGTTCTTCTTTTGGGGCTGTTTTGGTAAGGCAAATGTCTGCCGCATCTAAAATATTAGCCCGGTTTTGGCAAATAGTAAGCTGAATGCAATTAGCCAGTTCACGGATATTACCCGGCCAGTTATGCTGTAAAAGAAGATCTTGAGCCGCTTTGGTGAAATGTTTTTGAGCGGCACCGAATTTATGCAAAAAGTAATCCGCCAGTAGCAGAATATCCCGACCTCTTTCTCTAAGTGGCGGAACTTCTATAGGAAAAGCGGAGAGTCTATAAAAAAGATCCTCGCGAAAAAGATTTTTCGCCACCATTTGGGAGAGCTCGCGGTGGCTGGCGGTAATGAGGCGCACGTTTACTTTTAGCGGCATACTAGCGCCCAGCGGGGTGATTTCCCCATATTCCACGGCGCGGAGCAGAGCCGGTTGCATGGTAAGCGGCAGCTCGCCTATTTCGTCTAAAAAGAGCATCCCGCCGCTGGCGGCCATGAAAGCGCCCTGGTGGTTTTCGCTGGCGCCGGTAAAGGCTCCCTTTTTGTGGCCGAAGAGTTCGCTTGAGAGGAGGTTGTCGGTAAATGTGGCACAGTTGCGCACCAAAAAAGGCCCATCTTCTTTAGGATAAGCCAGTTCATAAAGAGCTTTGGCTACCAGCTCTTTGCCGCTCCCGGTTTCGCCGTGAATTAGTACCGGTAAACGGCTGGTGGCGGCTTTTTCTATCTCGCTATAGAGCTTTTTCATTGGCTGGCTTTCACCCAAAATGCCATGCCAGAGCTTAAAGTGCTGGCTATTTGTTGCATTTGCTTCCTGAAAAAAGGTGAGGCGGCTTCTGCCGGCTTCGATAAGGCATTTTTCGCTAAGTTCCAGCTCCTTAACCAGGCGCCCGTCAACTCTGGTGCCGTTGGTACTGCCTAAATCTTTTAAAAAATAACGGCTGCCTTTTTGGTAGATGGTGAAGTGATTGGCCGACATATAAGGGTCATTGCAGATAAAATCGCACTCCGCACCGCTGCCAATGGTGAACCGGCTGCTCTTGATAGCTATTTGGGCTTTTTCGTTTAGCAAAAAAGCGGGCCGCGGCAGCCTTTGGGTGGTGAGCGCCGGCGCCCATTTCAAAGTGTGGCCTCCGCTAGGGCCCAATTCGTGATATTGTTCTTCCATCATTTACTCCGCAAGAACGATGCTTAAAATTGAGGACTTTCTAGCACTTTGGCCAGGCAATTACAAGACAATATTTTACTATGTGACAACCAATTAATTCTTGACAATTACTTAAACTAAGCAGTAAACTAATTACCACTTTAATATAAATCCTAGTGGGTTTAGATTTAGTGGAGTAGTAATTGGTGAGAGAAGACCTTATTAACCAATAAGCTTACCGAGCTAATTAAGTTCAAGCAATACTGGTGTATTTGGCTTATTACCATACGCCATCCACCATGATTGTTTGTAGCTTTTTTAATAAAAAAAACAGATTTTTAGGAGAAAATGCCATGAATAAGATTTGCAATGTTATGCTATGTATAGCTTTGTTGAGTTTGGTTGCCTGTGGTTCAAACCAGCTTAACGAAAAGACAGAAGTATCGAAGTGTAGAGAGAATTTATCCTTTGCTCAGCATGCTATTACCCAGGCTTTGGAGACTGATAGTACTACCGATTCTCAAACCGAGCGCCTTTTGTGGGCTTACGATGAAGGTAGCAAAACTCTTAGTTTTATGCATGACAATTTTTGTAATACCTGCGGCAATGACTGGGAATACTCTCTGTTGCTCACCAAAGATGAAAAAGGTTATTCTTTGGTTAGTCTTGCCAAGGATACTTCAAAAGACAGTGCTAAATGTTGGTATTGTATCTATGACCTGAAAACCAGTGCCGTCATTGAGGAAGAACAGTCCATCAATTTAACTTTCAGTAAAAAGAGAGACAGCTTTGATGATGAAAAAGGCGAAAAAGAAATATGGTCAGGTAAAATTGAGCTTGCTCAAAGAACAGGTCAAATTTTCATAAGCGACAATAAGAAGTGCATAATAAAATAGTTGCCAGCGAAGAAATTCTTGGCTTACTAAGCCAGGATGAAGCTGAGGAAGCCGCAAGAAAAGCCGCTAAACTATTTGAGTAATACCTACCAACTTGTGTTCTTACAGAATCAGCTATCCCGCTCTTGCAGAAACCCCCAAAAATATTTATAATATTACCCTCATATCGGCTATATGCCGGATATTGTGGAACAATATGAAATTTAAATATTTTTTAACATTATTTGCCCTTTTTCTCCCTGGCGGATTTCTCGCTGCTTGCAGTAAGCCGCAAGCCGAGAAAACACCCACTTGTGTGCGCGGGCGCCTTGTTTGTCAGGATAGCAGCAGCTATAAACTCTGTTTGGGCGATAAAGGCTGGGCCGACGGTAAATGCCGCGATGATCAGGTTTGCGCCGGCCATGCCTGCCGCGACATAATTTGTGAGCCCGGAAAGCTCTACTGTTCATCAGATAATATTAATGCCATAAGGTGTGATTCTACCGGCACTACTTACAATATTGAGGATAACTGCGCGGCCAGCAAAAACGGCCTCTGCATTGGTGCCGGCACTTGTGTCAACCTGTGCGAACCGGGCGGCAAATCTTATATCGGCTGTGAATATTTTGCCGTTGATTTGGATAATGCCTTTGTGCCCGGGCATGGCCGGCGCTATTTGGATGCTCCGGGAGCGCAATTTGCCGTTGTAGTGAGCAATACAGATAATAATCGCGATGCTTATGTGGCTGTTACCACCCGTGATGACCCGGTTGATTCGGCTATTGTGCCGCCGCAGGGGATTCACACCTTTAATTTGCCTCGTCGCGATGTCAACGGCACTGTCTTGGGGCCTCTTGCTTACCGCATATCTTCTAATGTGCCCATAAATGCGTACCAGTTTAACCCGCTGGAAAATGAGGATGTCTATTCCAACGATGCTTCTTTGCTTTTGCCCACCCACACTCTTGGCACTTTTCATGTGGTGATGACGCGAGAGCAAACTTTTAAAGATTTAAAAGGCTATGTAACCGTGGTGGCCACCACGCCCGGTGAGACGGAAGTCACGGTGACAGTTTCGGCGCCAACTTTAGCCGGCAACGGCATTCCGGCACTTAAAGCCGGCGAGAGTTTCACCGCCACTTTGCTGCGTTTTGATGTTTTAAATATCGAAACCAACGAAATTGGGGCCGACCTCACCGGCAGTACGGTAAAATCCAGCCAGCCGGTAGCGGTTTTCGGCGGCAGTGAGGCGGCCAATGCTCCCAATACCAACCATTGCGGCAGCGACGGCCATTGTGAATACGACGGCAAAACCATTTGCACCAGCAATGCCGATTGCAGCCAGTTTATCACTTGCTGCGCCGACCATTTGGAGCAGCAGCTTTATCCCACCAGCGCCTGGGGCAAGCACTATGTGGTGGCCCGCAGCTCGCCGCGCGGGATGGAAGCCGACTATGTGCGCATTTTGGCGGTTAGCGATGATACTCTGGTGGAAACATCGCCGGCTATTGGCTCCTGCGCTTTAAATCGTGGCGACTGGTGTGAATTTGAAGTCTTTGGTGATGTGGAAATACTGGCCACAGCGCCCATTTTAGTGGGCCAGTTTTTAGCTGCCGAGCAAGCACCAAATCCTAATATTTACGGCGGGATGGAAGAAGGCGATGCCGCTATTGGCGACCCGGCTTTTATGCTCTCGGTGCCGGTTGAGCAATATCGCTCGGAATATGTCTTTTTGGCGCCCAATAAATATGCAGAGGATTATGTAAATATTATTTTGCCGGCAGATGCCGAGGCGGCTCTTGATAATCAGCTTATTCCAAATGAACTTTTTGAGAATATCGGCGCCGGCAGCAATTTTAAAGCCGGGCGTTTTCCTATTGCCGACGGTTTTCATAATGTTGTGCTCTCTAAGCCGGGGTCAATTATTGTTTATGGTTACGACCGCTATGTCTCTTACGGTTACCCGGGGGGCTTAAATCTCAATACTCTTACCGGTCAGGATGAGGAGGAATAAATGCCAAAATTAAGGGTTAAAAGTGCTTTTTTGGCTGCGCTCCTTTTGTGTAATTGCTATAGCCCACCGGCAGAAACTCCGCAAAATAACGAGCTTAACGGCTATAAAGATAATTATATTCCCGGGATAAACGATATCCAGGTGGCCTCGCAGCTCACGCTTAATAGTATTTATCCGGCCAGCGGCCCCCTAGAGGGCGGCACGGCCATTGATATAATAGGTAGCGGTTTTAGCCCCGAAAGCCGCGTATTTATAGGTGATAAGCCAGCGGAAAATATTGTTTTTCGTGCCGCTTCCCGCCTTTCGGCCAGCACTCCAGCAGGTGAATTTGGGCCGGTAACCGTTACGGTGATAAACGGGAGCGAAAAAGTTTCATTGCCCAATGGTTTCAGCTATTTTCACCAAGTTAAAATTAATAAAATAGATCCCCTTATTGCCATATCCACCGGCGGCAGCCGGCTCACTATTAGCGGCCAGGGATTTATCGCCGGCACAGTGGTGCGTGTAGGTGCCGCTTTGGCCGCTATTGCCGCTTTTCCGAGTGATGAAGAAATGGTTATTGCTATTCCGCCTATGCCGGCCGGCAATTATGCGATAACTATAAGTAATTTAAATGGAAGTTCTACATATAGCAAAAAAGTGCAAGTGGTAGATCCCTTAAAAGTGCAGGCTGTCAATCCCCCTTATGGCCCCTTGACCGGCGGCACGGAAATCACTATTTCCGGTAGCGCTCTTTTTGAAGGCACTTCGCTTTGGCTTGGGGAGCAGCCGCTTTCTATTACGGCGGCCACCGCGGATGGCGGGAGCATTAAGAGTATTACTCCTCCGGCGGCCGGCGAGGGCATGGCCTCTTTAAGAGCCGCCAATATTTGGGGCGAAAGTGTGCTAGAAAACGCTTTTGTTTATCTGGATGATGCTAATAGCGATGCCAGAGTTGTGGCTCTTTTGCCGCCATCCGGCCCGGCCGCCGGCGGCGAGCGCGTGACGCTTATCGGCTATAATTTGCCGGCCGAAGGTGAGGTCAAATTTGGCCCCAATAAAGCCGCTTGCCGCTATATAGATAGCCATGAAATAGTTTGCAATACCCCGGGCGGACGTGATGGCCAGGTTGATATAACTATTGGTAATTCCATTACTTTACCGGCGGCCTATACCTATGTGGATATCGGTATTTCGGCCCTTAATCCTAAAGACGGCTCTATTGCCGGCGGCGAGCTGGTAACCATTAGCGGCCATGGCTATAAAGAGGGAACAAGAGTTTATTTCGATGGCAACAGTGCGGAACTTATTGAAATTCTTTCGCCAAATGAACTGGTGGTGCGTATTCCCCCGGCTGCTGCCGCCGGCCAAGTAGCTGTGACTCTTAGCCGCTCTGGGGTGACAGCCACTTTGGAAGAGGCTTTTACTTATTACAATAATGCCAACCGCCTGCACTGGACCAGCGGCGGCAAAATCAATGGCGCAATCAATGGCTATATTTATAATGCTTGGAGCGGAAAGCCCTTAAAAGACGCCTACTTACTTATTGGCTCAGACCCTAAAAACGGCCTTGGCGGTTATACCGATGCCAAAGGCATGGTAACTATTTCCTCTCCCGGGCTCAAAGGGCCGCTCTCTATTGTCACCGGCAGCAAGCCCGGCTATTCCAATATAAGTTTTGTGCAAGTTGATGCCCGCGATATGATTTTTTGGCTCACTCCTTCGCCCGATGCCGAGTATCAGGAAATGCTTGAAGAGCAACAACAGCAGCAGGAAGAAGGCAACAGCGATAATGAGGGCAATGTTGATCCGGGCAATAATGAAAAGCCGCCGGTTATGCCCAGAGTTTTCGGCAATGTAACGCGGGCTAAAAGTTTGGAGCTGGAAGCCGGGAATATTGTTTGGGTTTTTTATACACAAAATTATATGTACGGCACTCCTTATGTGCAGTCTAAAGCCCAACTGCAATATGGCGGTGAATACTCTTTGACCGCCGAAGTGGGTGAAAAGGCTATTGTGGCCTTTAGTGGCGATTACGATAACCGCGGCAATTTTATAGCCAAAGGCCTGGGCATAGCTCCCTTCCAATTTTTCGATTATGATAAAATTTATAAAGTGGATATTGTGATTGATACCCCTCTTGATACCCCCTTAAAGCTCATTTTTAATGATAGCCCGCTGGATGCTTTAACGCCGGTTTCCAGCACGCTCCTCACTGTGGATTTAGGCGGTATGGGCTATTTGCCCTGGCCGCAGCGTATTGGTGACAGCGCCACGGAAACCATCATGATGCCCAGTAAATTACCTCATGATCTCGGGGAGATAAAACTCTTTGCCCGCTGCGGACTCTATAGCGAAAATATGAATGTGCCCATGAGTGAAGTGCGCCTGGGGCAAATTGCACCTCATGGCGAGGTTCCGGTTTCCCCGATGCTGGGGGTATTAAAAATGCTTTCGCCGGAGCCGCAAACCTATTTTAATAATGATTACCATTTTATCTTTGAGCCGACTATTACGCCGCCGCCTTATCCCACTTTTCATCAGATTTATTATGTTGACGGTATAACCGGGCGCATTAGTTGGATGGTCTTTAGCCGCGGCGATGTAAAGGAATTTACCCTGCCTAATTATGACGGTACCTCACTGGGCTCCCCGTTTGGGGCCACCATGCAAACGACCGTTATACAATCTTATTATGTACCGGAATTGGAATTTGATGATATGGACGATTACCGCACCGGCGATTGGATTAGCCGGGCTTATAATTATACTTATTTTGATGCGGCGCCGCCGGAAGAAACAACGGATCCGGCTGACGGCTTGTCGGAATAATGGCTTGGAGGCTTTGTGGACACTAGTTTTGGCGATATAATTTTAAAGCTGATTACCGTTTTGATACCGATGATTCTTTCGCTCACCGTGCATGAGTTTTCCCATGCTTTTGCCGCCCATCTTTTGGGGGATAACACCGCGAAATTTCAGGGGCGACTCACCTTAAATCCCTTGCCGCATATCGACCCAATCGGCACTTTGCTTTTGCCCGGTATGGCAGTTGTTATGAGCTCCATGGGGGTGCCCTTTTTCGGCTGGGCCAAACCGGTGCCGGTAAATCCCATATATTTTAACAAAAAATATTCTATGCGCACCGGTATGCTTTTGACAGCTGCCGCCGGGCCTTTGAGCAATTTTATCATGGCTTTCCTTAGCGGCGGGCTTTTGGCTGTTTTTTATCATGCTAACCTGCTGCAAAGTCTGCCGGCTCTTTTCAGTTTTATTGTTACTTTTTTCCAAATTAATTTGGTACTGGCCATTTTTAACCTTATTCCCATTTATCCGCTCGATGGTCAAAAAGTGCTCTCCGGTCTCTTGCCGCGTGAGATGTCCAACTCTTTTGAGGATTTTTCGCGGCGCTACGGCTCATTTTTATTAATCGGCCTGATTATTTTTGGCGGCCGCCTTATTTCTTTGCCGCTCTCCTTAGCCTTTTCTTTTATTCTCAGCCTTTTCGGTTTGCCGGTATGAGGAGGTTTTTATGCAACGCCGCTTGGGAATGATGCTTGCAATATCTTTAATTATTACCGCTTCTTGTGAAGAAGAAGTTATTTCCAGTATCAGCTCGAAAATATTTATCGAACCGGTAGCCAGAACTTCTTCAACCTCTTCTATAAATAAAGATACCGTCACGGTGAATATGGGCGAAGTTGCCCTCTATTCCGGCGATTCGGCGCTTTTTAAAGTTAGCAATCCCTCAACCAAGACTCTCTATATTTCCGAAGTTAAAAACAAAACAGATGATAAAGATTCACCTTTTGTTGTGCGTAGTTATCCTAAAAGTGTATTAACAGATCTAAGTAGCAAACAAGATTCATATATTGTTATCCACTACGCCCCAAAAACGGAATGGCAAGATAAAAACGGCAACGGCAAAGTAGATGACGCTGAGCTGGATAAGGCCACTTTTGTCGTGCGCTCCGATGCTTCCAACGGCGAAGCGGAAATTCATGTTACCGGTTACGGAGTTTTTAAAGGCTATCCCGATCTCAAAGTTTGTTATGGCAATTATTGCGGCCCCGATGATAACGCCGAATGTCAAAGCGAACCGGGCCTGGGTATTACTTGCACAGCCAGTGTGCCTCTCGATTTCGGCAATATTGGCTTAGGCGGCACCGGCACGCAGGTTGTTACTTTGAAAAATGTGGCCGATTGCCCCCGCCCTGATGGCGCCGATCTATGTGATTTTCCTGAGCTTTGTTTGGTTTCTATTAATAAAAATTCTAACCGGGAAAATATCGGTTTCGGTTTTGCCAAAGGCACTAACCAGCTGGGTCATTTTGAAATTGTTGGCAGTGTAGTTATGCCGGCAGAACTCGCTCAGGAAGTTTATACAGCCAATTGCAGCGAAAAAATCAGCCACCTTTCGGAAGTAAAAATGCGCCTTAATTACAATGCGCCGCCCATGCAAAGCCAGGATGAGGCCATGTTGGTTATAGAGAGTAACGATCCCCTAAACACGGTAATAAAAGTGCCGATTAAAGCCAGTGCCAAAGATGCGCCCATTGCCAGATGCCACTTTAGGGAAGCCGACCCGAACGATCCCACCGCCCCTTATACTACGGGCAATGGCATTGCTCCTTTAATGAGAGCCTATTTCGACGGCATTAACAGCTACGACCCCCATGCCGATGAAAATGCTTTAAATCATGGTATCACAAGCTATGAGTGGGAAGTTATTCGCTACCCTGATGGCACAAATCCCAATGATTTTAAAGCTGTTTCCAATGGCCGCTATTTTGATTTCTTTTTGCCGCTTGCCGGTGATTATGAAGTAAAACTAAAAGTATATGACCGCGAAGGCACAGCTTCTGGTGATACCAGAGAATCGGTATGCCAGTTTAAGGTTATCCCGGCCAGTAAGCTCCATGTGCAGCTGGTTTGGGATCACCCGACAAACGATCAGGATTTACACCTGGTTTATCTCGATAAGAGCCATGTTATTTGCGACAAAGAAGCCGATTGCTATTGGAGCAATAAAGGCCCGGTTTGGTTTAACGGCGACGGCGCCAGTGAAGGGGCCAATCCGCGCCTGGATATAGACGATACCAACGGCATGGGGCCGGAAAATGTCAATATTGATGATCCCAGGCCCGGTACATACCGCGTTTATGTGCATTATTTTGCCGTGAGCGGTGCCTCCTCCGCCGGGGCAGCAGCCGACGCCGTTGCTACTCCGGCCTCCACATTGGAGACGAGAAACACGGTGCGTATTCATATTAACGGCCTCCAAGTGGCTGAATATCGCCGCACGTTGAGCAATGTGAAAGATATGTGGGCTGTTGCCGATATTGTCTGGAAAGAAAACGGCACAGCGGAAGTTATTCCTCTTGGCGGCAATAGCGGCTCGGATTACGGTTTTATTTGCCCAGATTTTAGCTGCTCGGCTCTTACCACCTGCGAAGCTCCGTAAATGAGGTTTTTTTATGACCGCTCCCAAAACATCAGCTGTAAAAAATTTTGCCGCCGCTTTTGCCTACCCGTTTAAGGGGCTTACTTTTTTGGGCAAACACCGGCTTTTAGCCGCCGCTTTGCCGGCTATAATTCTTAATGTTATTATACTCGCCGTTGCTATATATTTGGTTTTTACCAAAGGAGCCGATTTTTTTGAATATCTCACCGGCCTCATTCCCAGCGGCGAAGAAGGCTCTTATCTAGCCAAGTTTGTTTATTTTTTAGGCAAAGGGTTAAAAATTCTTTTAACCCTTCTTTTGCTAATAATTACGCTTTTTTTTGTAAATATACTTGGCGCCGCCTGTGCTAGCCCGCTTTTGGATATCTTAAGTGCCAAATGCGAAAAAAAATTGCAATTACTTGAAATACCGGAGCTGCCATTTTTTACCTCGCTCATACTGTCGGTGAAAAATGCACTTTTGGCCGTTGTCCTCCAAATGTTTATTTGGCTTTTCCTCCTGCCGCTTAATTTGATTCCCGTTATTGGCGGAGTTCTTTATTTTGTTCTTTCTTCGGTTTCCACCTGGTTTTTTGCCTCTTTGCAATATCTTTCTTACCCGCTGGATCGCCGCCTGGTGCCGTTAAGTTATCAAATAAAAACAATTTTTAGTAATAAAATGGCCGCTTTTGGTTTTGGGGCCGGTGTAACTTTTATAACTTTTTTGCCGCTTGTAAATCTCATCTTTTTGCCTTTAGCGGCCGCCGGCGGCACCCTTTTTTCCACCGATTTATGGCTTGATAACTGCTTGCCGCCGGAAGTTTTAAAATATTTTGCTCCCCGAGTAAATTCTACAAGCCAAAGGTAAAATATGGGCGCGGAAGTTAAAAAATATGCCGCCTATTTGGCGGCTCTCCCCGAGCCCATGATGCGCAAAATAGCGGCCGTGCGCCTCTTTGATGAACTTGAAACAGAGGAACTCCTTGATTTACTTACTAAATTAATAGCCGGGCAGCGTAAGACAGTAAGTTATGTGCTCATGCTGGAAGCTATTTTAGAAGCCCACATGGAGGAGCTTTTGCCTTATGAGCGGGTCTCTGACATTTATGCTCTGGCTAAAGAACGCGGCTTGGAGGCGGTGACAAAACTGCTTTTAAATCCGCAAAATAGCTCTAAGGAGGCCAAAGAGCGGGGCATGCTGGACCTCACTTTGCAGGACGAGCCGCTCGGTATGCGCAAATACATGGCTCGCCATGCCGATGCGGCCCTGATAGATCGCCTTTTAAATGACCCGGATCCGGCGGTAATTTATAATCTTTTGCGCAACCCGCGCCTTACGGAAGCGGCAGTGCTGCGCATTGCCACCAGGCGCTACTCCTCGCCGGAGGTTTTTAAAGAAATTCTCGCCTGTTACCGCTGGCAAAAGAATTACCGCGTGCGCCTCGCCATTATTTATAACCCCACTGTGCCGGTGAAATTAGCCTGCCAGCTCCTGCCCACTGTGTTAGACCAGGATTTGCGCGATCTCAGCAAAGAGGGGACGCTCTCTATGGAAATCCGCGAACTGGCCGAGACGATGCTGGGGGAACGGCGGAAAGGGAGTGAGGCATGAAGGAACACTTTTTTCATATTTTACTTGGAACCTTAGCTCTCCTCCTCCTTTTGCTCATTTCCGTAAATATTCAGCTTTCTATGATGCGCGTGGCTTTTACCACCCAGATTTACGGCGCAAATGAGCTCTGGGCCGGCCATAGCGGCTCTTTGCGCTTTACCGCTATGATGGATGACGGCTTTAGTTTTGAAGAAGATATTGCGGCCGAAGTACGCCTGATTTATGCCGAAGACGGCCAGGATTTTTTGCTTTTTAAAGGCGAAAATCGCCTGGGCGACACTTTGGAAGTAAATTTTTCTGTGCCACCTCGCCTGGGTAAAGCCATGATCGCCGCTACTATTTTTACCGGGAGCGGCGAAGAATTTGTCACCTTGCCGGTGGAAGTTATTAATGAGCCCAAAGAAAAGCCACTCTCCCTCTTGCCGCCGGAGCGCTCGTTGCCCTTAAATAAAGAGGAAAAACGCTGCTGTTTTCCAGAAATTGCCCCCGGACAAAAGCTTTATGCCTATCCCGAAAGCGGCCTTTTAGCGCCTCAGGCAAAAAACACCATCTATCTTTTTAGCCCCTCTTTAGCTGCCGAAGCGGCGGAACTGCTCCGCCTCACTGTACCCATGACAATTATAAGGCCCGATAGTTTTGGGGTAGCCGCAATCAGCCTTAACCCCGGTATTGTGCCCACTTTTACTTTGGAAATCGAAGATAACCGCGACGGAGCCAGCGAAGAGCTAAAATTGCCCCTCGAAGTGGCCCCGGCGCAAATGTTTTTGACTCTCTCCCAATATAGAGCCAAAGCGGGTGAAAAAATTACGGCCACTTTAAATACTTTGCGCCGCCAGGAAACCATATTTTTGGATATTTGGTATAAAAATATCCTTTTGGAAAGCCGGGCTGTAAGTATCAAAAACGGCCAAGGCAGCCACTCTTTTACTATTCCCCAAGATGCGGCCGGCCTCATTTTTGTGCAAATATATCGCCCCTTTGTCAATCCCGGTGAAACTCAGGATATGCGGGCTATATGGGTAAATAACGCGCCAGATGATGAGAGCTTTTTTGCCCTAATAGCGCTCTTAAATAAAGCTGGCGGCGGCCAGGATCCGCTACTTAGCTATTTGGTAGATAAAAAGCCCTTAGTTCCCCACCATAAAGGCGAAGAGCCGCTAAAATTAATTTTAAGCCGCCTCTATAGAGAAGATCCCGGCGCGCCGCTCCTGCTCGATAGCGGCCCGGCCAAAAGAGCGGCCTTTGCTCTAGCGCAAAAAGAGAGCCGTGAAAAACTGCACTATGCCTATATTGTCACCGGTATTCTTCTGCTAATTCTCCTTATTTTTGTGATAGTTACGCATCTCAAAAAAACAAAAAAAGCGCTGCGTTCTGCGCTTGATGAGTGCCCGGAGCTCATAGAAGATGGAGCCGGGCCGCCTGAGATTAGCCTCATGCCGCCCAAAGTGGCTTTTATTTTGGTTATTATGGCCCTTTTGCTCCTCCTTTTTACCGCCGGTATTCTCCTCGCCAATCTCAAATGGACTATCTGGTAAAGATGGTATGACAAAAATGTCACTATTTTAAATATATTTGCAATAGCAGTACTCCTCAAAAGACAAAGCATAACAATTGAATATTATTTCACAAAACAATAGTTTTCTTTTTTGGCATAGATTTTGCAAGAGATAATTTTGTCGCTCGGTGCTTTTAAATTTTTAGCGACGAATAGGAGTTTAAAATGAAAAAGGCAAGATTAACTTTTGTAGCGATGCTGGCAACTATGGTTTTGGCTTTTGGAGCCTGCGATAAACCTCTTGATGAGTGCCAAGATGGTAAGGACTGTAAAATAATGCCCAATCAGGCTATTGGGGAGGTTTCCAAATGTATCGACAACTCAGCTGGTGGCGATGTTCCGGTTCCGGCTGTCGATGCGGCCTCAGACGCAGCCAGCGATGCCAACTCTGATGATGCGGATAGCGATGAAGGTAATGATGGCGATAGCGATGATATACAAATTGCCCCCAATGATGGCAACAGCGATGATGATGGTTCCTCGGATGTGACTATTGCTCCGGCACCGTCGCCTGATGGTTTCTCCTGGAGCTACGATGCCGCCAGCAAAACTCTCACTGTTAAACACGATGGCAGTTGTTTTGAATGTGGCTGGGACGTAGGTGTTACGATGCTTAAACAAGGTGAAAACGATGTCATTGAAGTTCTCGAAAGTATCAACGCCACTCTAGGTACCGATTGTCTTTGCGCTCGTGATATTAGCGTCAGCATGGCTGGTATTGAAGGCTCCTCCATCAGCTTTAAGTATTCACAGAGTGTTGTCATAGACAGCAAAGTTGACCTCGTTGAGGTCTTTGATGGCGCCCTCGAGCTCTCCAAGAAAAGCGGTAAAGAGAGCTTTAGCGCTAAGTTGCCTAATGTTTACACCCCGGAACGCTGTGCTAAATAAGAACGCGCACCATTTATTCTCCGCTATCTCCCCATAATTTAATGATAAAATGCCCCTGCAGCTGCGCTCAGTATGTTTGCCAAAGCATGGAAAGTAACGGCACCCCAGATGGAGCCGCGCCGCCCTCTAAGCCAGGAAAAGATGAGCGCCGGAAAGAAGGGCCCAAAGCGCAAAATATTATATTCACCCAAAAAGTGGCCGAGGGCAAAGAGAGCGGAGGTAATTATCACTGCAAGGCCCATAGGTACGCCGAAAAAGCTATGTTTTGCCGGCCACTTTTTCTCTAGCGCCACTTGCAAATAGCCGCGATAAAAGAGCTCTTCCGGCAGAGCGATGGCAAAAATCTGGTTTAGGGCTAAATAGGCGCTCTGCCAAAAATTAAAAGCGGGCGGCGCGGCCAGAGTGAGGCCCAAAAAGCGGGTGGCGTAAAAATGGTGCCCAAGCACAAAAAATGGCGCGATAGCCAGGATAAATAAAAAAGCCAGCCCCACCTCGCTTAAAAGACCCTTTTTAGTCAGGCCGAGCAGGGCATAACTGTCCGGCAATTTTCTGGTTAAAAATATCGGTAGATAGAGCTGCCAAGCGGCGGCAAAGGTAAAAACAAAAGTGCCGTTTACTCCAAGGGCAGCCAGATGTTTGGCCAAAGTTAAAACCAAAAGAACAGAGAAAGCGGCCAGGAGGGCTATAGCAAAATCCGATAAATTGTGGGGCTTTCCTGATGTTTCCATTTTTAAAAGCCCTCACCCCCTAGCCCCCTCTCCACCTTGCCGGTAGCGAGGGGGAACTTGTCGTAATTATAGGCCCTTTTATTGGCTATAAGATCAAGGAGCCCCTCGCCATTTGTAAAAATGGAGAGGGGCGCGATGCTGTAATTTTCACTGCCTGTCGGGGTGAGGGAATGAGAAATGGAGAGGGGCGCGATGCTGTAATTCTCACTACCCGTCGGGGTGAGGGAATAAAAAATGGAGAGGGGCGCGATGCTATAATTCTCACTGCCTGTCGGGGTGAGGGAATAAAAAATGGAGAGGGGCGCGATGCTGTAATTCTCACTGCCTGTCGGGGTGAGGGAGAAGAAAGGTGAAATAGTGGTCATTATTCTTATTCGGTAATTTTGCCTTTGCTGCTGGTGATAATAGTGATGGAAAATTCATCATTTAGGTTTTTGTGCAAGCCGCCGGTCAGGCAAACCTTATTGACTTGTTCCACATAGTTCCAGCCTTTTTCGCCGCTGGTGCCGGTAAAGGGCAAATCCTCGCCGTTTAAGGTTACTTTGAGTGAATCGGCGCCGTCGGCCGGCTGCTTTTCCAGGGTAAAGCAGTCGTTTAAAATAACGCTATTAACAATATTTATAAGCGTTGTTTCATAGCTGGCTGAGCAGATAGAATCTACCAGAGTATCGGCTGAAAGCCCCATAGCTTCGCGGGCTGCTGCCAGAGTTTCTAAAAATTCCATATAACGGCTGCCGGGCATAGTGGTGCAACCGCCTAGTTCCTGGCCCGGCTGCTTGGGCTGGCGGGGGTTAACTTGGTCACAGGTGAGCTGCGAATAGGGCGGCTCGCTTAGCATTTTGCAATAAAGATCTTCGGCCGGATTTACGTTATTAGTCGCTACATCAGAGAGGCAGCAGCAATCGTTGCTGGCGCCGTTGGGCCCTTGCTGGAAGCAGCCGGCGGCATAAAAGCCGAGCGGCGGCTCCGGGCGGCCGACATCATTGACGCTCCAGGGCATGGCGCCCAAAATAGCGGCGGCGCGCACTTTGGAAAGGTCGCCCTTAATAGCTACCAGTTTTTTCACATAATCAGCCGGTTTTTCCAAAATATTGGCGCTATTGCTATCATAGCAATTACTCTGACCATTTTGGGCCATTGTTTTGTATGATGTGTCATTGGCAAGGCTGCAATCATTTTCATCGGTGAGAAAAATCACCGCTAAGTCGGCTTCCGGGCGCGGAAAATCAAAATTTTTGCCGTTTAAAGCCAAAATCATAGCTTCGAGGCCGGCTTCAAAAGTAGTGCCGCGCACACCGAGAGATTTGATGGTTTTTTGAAAATTATCAATTAGTTTTTGTTTTTCTTGATCGCTTTCATTAGCCGGGCGGCGCATAAACCATTCTTCCTGATTACCGCTCATGGCAAAGGGCTTACCGCTTGGGGCGCGCAGGTGGCCGTGGTCGCAAAAATTGGGTGTTCTGGCACTTTTATCACAGGTATAGCCATCTTTTATTTGGCAATAACTGGGCGCTTCGCCAGCCGCCGGCGGACACTCTTCACCGGGCAGGCAGTCGTAATCACTGGTACAAAGCGAACGACAGGTACCTTCGGTGCTCTCACCAACTTTGATGCATTTATCTTTTTCGCGGGGCTCTAAAATTAAGTCTCTACTATGGCAATCATCATCACTATTGCAGGGAATATGCATACAGCAATTATCGCGATCCTGAGCATAGCCGCCGTAATAGTGGACAGTGTCGGTGGTAATTATGCCAATGCGAAAATCATTGGGGCTTTCCACCATAGCGCTAATAAATTTTTCGGCGTTTTTAATGAGTTCGGCTTGCTCTTCGGCCATGGTGCCGGAATTATCTATTACAAAGAGAATATCGGTTGGCGTGGTATTATAAACAGAGGTGGTGACTTTGGTGGCTTTGACGGTGAGCCCCTCGGTAAAATCAAAATAGTAACTCTGACAACTTGTAGCCAGTAAAAAACTAGCTATAAATCCGCCTATATAGTAGCAATATCTGCTTCTCATTTATTTGCCCTCGCCCTAAAGACGGTAGTTAAAAACGAGCACCAAGCCGATAATAGCATAAATGCGATTTTTAGCACTAGAAATCGCCGAGCCCAGGTCACAGTATAAATTAAGCCCGGTGGAAAGGGACTCTTTGAAAAAATAATTACCGCCCACGAGCATTTTTCCGCCCACATAGCCGTAATTGTTAAAATTCATATCAAAAATACCGCCGCCTACAAAGCCCAGGCCAAAAACCATGCTCATGGGCATTTTTTTAAACATGAGGTGATACCGGCCGCCAAGCTCACCTAAAAGATGGTGGTTTTGGCTAAAAGCCGTAGCAAAGTTAAGCCCCAAAGCTAAAGAAAAAGATTTGGGCCAAAAATACTGATATTCCAAATCAATAGCCATCATGGCTCTAGCCGGAGAGAGACTGGTGGGAAAAGCTACCCCCATGTTGCCGCCAAGGAGCTGATCGCCAAATTTATGCTCTACGGCTTTAAGCGGCGAGGCCCAGAAAAAAAGCACAATAATAAAGGCACTTATAGCGCAAAGAAGAGAATGTTTCATAAAACACCGCAGGAAGAGAAGAGAGGCAAAAGGCGCCTTAATCTTCCATTATTTCCGCTTCTTTTTCTTTGACGATGGCATCAATTTGCTTAATAGCGTCGTCGGTAAATTCCTGAATTTTGGCCAGAGCCCGGTCGCGGTCATCTTCGGAAATATCGCCATCTTTGGCCAGCTCTTTCAACATATCGTTGGCATCGCGGCGGCCGTTTCTGATGGCTAGTTTGGCCTCTTCGCCGCGGTTTTTGGCCTGCTTGGCGAGATCCCGGCGGCGCTCTTCGGTGAGGGAGGGCACTGGCAGGCGGATAACATCGCCGGCATTTTGCGGGGTAATGCCCACATCGGCGGCCATAATGGCTTTCTCAATAAGCGAAATAACCGAACGATCCCAAGGCTTGATAGTAATAATCCGGGCATCTCTCACAGCCATGGAAGCCACTTCGTTGATAGTTGTCGGAGTGCCGTCAGAATCAACGCTCA
>JAEEML010000001.1 GCA_016283195.1 Deltaproteobacteria bacterium
AAATACTCCACTTTATCGTGCCCTTTATATTCATGTGCCTTTTTGCTGCGGTAAGTGCCGCTATTGCGACTTTTATTCGGAAAAAGAGCCGCCGGATGCTGCGCTGGAAGCGCGCTATATAAACGCTATTATAAAGGAGCTTAACTGGCACAGCCCTGATTTTTCGCAGCTTGAGACGCTCTATATCGGCGGCGGGACGCCCTCTTTATTGCGGCCGGAGAGTCTCAGCAAAATCATAGCTGCTATTGCCCAATACCGCCCCATAGAAGAGCTCACTGAGCTCACTATTGAGGTGAACCCCGACGATGTGAGCCGGGAAAAGCTGGCCCACTACCTGGCTCTTGGCATAAACCGCCTAAGTATCGGCCTGGAATCGCCCGCTGAGCAGGAACTTGGCTTTTTAGGCCGACGGCACACGGCTGCCCAGGGCCGCGCCGCCATTGAGCTAGCCCGGCAGGCCGGTTTTACTAATTTGAGCCTCGATCTTATCACCGGCCTGCCGGGCCAGACGAAAGCCATTCAGGCGGCGCGGCTAAAAGAGCTCATAGAGTATAACCCGGAGCATATTTCCTGCTATCAGCTCACTATTTGTGAAAAGACGCCTCTTGGCCGAGCAGTGAAAAATGGTGAGATTCGCCCACTATCCGACCTGCGCCAGCTAGCCCTTTTAAAGGCCGCAGCGGCGCAGCTGGCGCAGGCGGGGTATAGCCACTACGAAGTGAGTAACTATGCAAAATCACGCGCATTTGAGTGCCGCCACAACAGCATCTACTGGGAGCACCTGCCCTATCTGGGGCTGGGGCCGGCGGCCCACTCCTTTAGCGGCACCGGGCGCTTCTGGAACAGCCAAAACCTGGCCAAATATTTGGCCAAAGTGGAAGCCGGGGTGAGCCCGGCCGCCGGCCGCGAAAATTTGGATGCTTTTCAGCTAAAGTTGGAAGAGGTAGCTCTCGGTATCCGCACCAAGAGGGGCATTGCCGCCGGCCTAATAGCGGAAGATACAGCGGCGGAGCTGATAGCTAAGGGGCTCATCAAAAGAGAGGGCGAGCGCCTCATAGCCACAATGAAAGGCCTTACTGTGGCCGATAGGCTGCCCCTTTGGCTGCTGGACATTTAGCCTCTTTGGAACTTCATTGTTCATTCCCGCGATCTCTAACCATTTTTTTCTTGCCAGCCATTTTCCCCGTTGCCAACAACTTTCATCCAGTGTTATCCTGAGTTCTGGCCTTTGCCTGATAAGGATATACAATATGTTCAGTTCAGTTCAGTTCAGTTCAGTTCAGTTCAGTTCAGTTCAGTTCAGTCGCTTTATTTAATTGTAACACACTTCAAAATTTTCGGCAATCAAAAATTTGTAATTTATCATTTAATTTCGCACGTTTTTTCTATTTTGTTTCACAAAACCGCACCGATTTATTAATAATATAAGGAGTTTCTATGCCCAGTCATTCGCTTAAAATAGCGTTTTTTTCTCTGGTATTATCTTTCGCTTTTCCCGCTCTCGCGCAAGAATACGGCACCTTCACCGATAGCCGCGACGGCACAGTTTATACCACAGTGCAAATCGGCCAGGAGACCTGGATGGCCGAAAACATGAAATATATCACCGATGAAATCAGCTGCGGCGCCGATGCCGGGCATGGCAGCTCCGTTAAAAACTACGGCTGCCTTTATAACTGGGCCGATGCTCAAAAAGTCTGCCCCGCCGGCTGGCATTTGCCCACGCAAGTGGAGTTCGGCCGCCTCTTAATCAAAATCGGCGAAGGCAAAGAAGGCTCCGATAATTTGCGCGACACTAGCTGGGGGGAGGCCAAAAACGGCTCCGGTTTTTCCGCTCTGCCGGCCGGTAGCCAGAGCTCCGGCAGCTATTTTGAATTTGGCCAGGGCGCCTATTTTTGGTCTATCACCGAGTGTGATTCTGAGGGCATTAACGCCTACGCCATGACTCTGCGCCCGGACAGAGTTTCAGTCAAAAGCTGCCATAGCCAGGTAGCCGACGCCCTTTCGGTGCGCTGCGTCAAAGATGTCGGCGAAATTCCCACTTACATATTAACCGATGAGCGCGATGGCAGCACTTATAAAACCGTGAAAATAGCCGGCGCAACCTGGCTTGCCGAAAATATAAAATATATTGCCGATGACATAGACTATAAAGCCACTGCCAAACCTGATGAATACGGCTATCTCTATAACTGGGCCGATGCCCAAAAAGTCTGCCCCGCCGGCTGGCGCCTGCCAACCCGCGTGGAGTTCGACCGCCTGCTCACCCAGATGGGCAAAGGCGAAAAGGGCTCCGACAATCTGCGCCATAGAAAGTGGGAAAAAGGCAAAAATATCTCCGGCTTTGGCGCCCTCCCCGCCGGTAGCT
Source organism: Deltaproteobacteria bacterium (assembly GCA_016283195.1). Lineage (GTDB taxonomy): Bacteria > JAEEML01 > JAEEML01 > JAEEML01 > JAEEML01 > JAEEML01. Next base: position 2,369 of record JAEEML010000001.1, read on the forward strand.
GCGACCGGAGCGGCTGCTCTTTTTTTGGCACGCAGGCCTATTTCTGGTCCGGCACGGGTCACGGCAAAGACCGCGCCTTTGGCCTCTATGTTGATAATGGCAAAGTCTCGGTAAATAGCGGCAAAAGCAGCAGCTATTTATCGGTGCGCTGTATTAAAAAAAGCGCTAAAGAGGCCGCCGCCCCAGAGGGAGCTATAGCTGCCGTGCCGCCGCAGGGCCCAGAGGCCGTGCCGCCAACCGGCACCGCTAAAGATAATAACGGCGATAAACGCTATCTTACCTCTTCTATAGTGGTGGGTACCGTGGGCGGCGGCGCCGGCGTTATCACCGGTGCAGTGCTCATAGCTATAGCGGCCAAATATGCAGGCGCTGTTAGCGCAGAAAAAGCCAAAATAGACAAAATCAATAATGGCGCTACTTTAAACGAGAGCCTCATGAATCAAAAAGAAGTTATGAACATGGAGCAAAAAGGGCGGCGGCTGGAAATAGGCAGCTATGTGGCCTTTGGAGTGGCCGGCGCGGCTGTGATTACCGCCGTAGCTTTGGGCGTAAAACATAGCAAAAGCAAGAAAGCAGTTAATAATCAATATGTTACCGTAGCGCCGGCTTTTGATAACCGGGCGGCTGGCCTTACTATCGGCGGCTCATGGTAGGAGGGAATAGCAATGAAAACAAGAAACTTATCGTTTGCAGTTGGTGTTTTCCCATTTCTGACAGTTTGTGGCTGTTTAAATTTTGATTCCGGCCCAGAAAGCGGGGTCATCTATCCTTGCGATGACAATGCAACATGCAATGAGGGCTTTATGTGCATAATAAGCTCGCGGCCTGGTTTTGAAAACGGCGAATGTGTACCGCTTTGTGAGAGTGATAAAGATTGCCCCAGTGGCCGCACTTGCCTGGATGGCGCGTGCAAAGTGCCAAATGCTAGCAATAACAATAACAATACTACTAATAACAACAACAACAATAACACCCAATGCGAAAATCCGCTAAAAACCGGTACAAACTGCGATAAGTGCAAAAATGGCAAAACCGGTGCAAACTGCGACGGTGAGTGCGAAAATCCGCTAAAAACCGGTGATAATTGCGATAAGTGTAAAAATGGAAGAACCGGCGACTTTTGTGATGGTGCCTGCAGCAATCCAATAATGACCGGAATAAATTGCGATGAATGTCAGCCTGGCTATTATGGCGAAAATTGTGAGCCCTGCATCTGCGAAAATGGCTCCTGCGACGATGGCAAAGAGGGCGACGGCACCTGTCTCAAATGTGCTAAAGGATTTTTTGGCGAAAATTGTCTAAATAAATGTCAGTGCACTGAAGACCAAACCTGTGATGATGGCCTAAGTGGCCGGGGCTGCTTATGCAATGGCAATTTTGTCGGCCCAAATTGCGATATTCCCATTAAGTGCCTCCACGGTGAGCTTAATTTTGCAGACGGCCATTGTAAAAGCGGCACTTGTACCAATGGTTTTGGCGGCGAAGATTGTGATCTGCCGCCTTGCACCATAAACGACCAAAAATGCAATAGCGATAACCGCCATGGCGTAAAATGCGAAGGCGGCTTCCTAAAAGAGTTTCTTTGTGCGGCCGATACCACCTGCGAACGGGCCCAAAATGGCTCTCTTTCTTGTAAAACGGTTATTAATGAGTGTCAGCCTGGCTATTATGGCGAAAATTGTCAGCCCTGCTCTTGCAACACTGCCCATGGCACTTGCAACGATGGCAGAAGCGGCAATGGTCTGTGCCGTACTTGTAATAGTGGCTATTTTGGTAAAACCTGTAATGGAGAAACTCGCTGTCTTTATGGCACTCCCAATGAGGGGCCAAGCGGTGATGGCCACTGCCAGGGAGCTTGCCGCGTCACTTCTTATACCGGCGAGGATTGCAATATTTTTATTACCTGTGAGCATGGCGAAGTCAATCCGCAAAACGGCCATTGTAAAGGAAACTGTACTGGCAACTTTACCGGCCAAGATTGTAATGAATGTAAAACAGGTTGGGCAGGTACCAAATGCCAAGATTGTGACCAGAACCATTATGGGGCCTCTTGTCAGAATGCGTGCTCCTGCACCTCTTTGCAAGAGTGCTCTTCAGGGCTAGATGGCAAAGGATGCCAGTGCAAAAACCAGCTGATGACCGGCACTAATTGTGATCAGTGCAAAAATACACTGATGACCGGTACCTATTGTAACGAGTGCAAAAATTCGCTCATGACCGGTGAAAATTGTGATGAGTGCAAGAATGGCAAGACCGGCACTAACTGTACTGGTGATTGCAAAAATCCGCTGATGACCGGAGACAATTGCGATAAAGAAATTAAGTGCCAGCATGGTACACTCGATACGCAAACTGGCCATTGTAAGGGAACCTGTACGGGCAACTTTACCGGCGAAGATTGCAATAAGTGTAAAACAGGTTGGCAGGGTACAAACTGAAAAGAGTGCAAATCCGGCTATTATGGAAGTAATTGCCAAAAGTGTAATTGCAATAGTTTACAGAGTTGCGAGTCCGGAATAAATGGCCAAGGTTGCCTATGCAATAACCCGCTGATGACCGGGGATAATTGCGACCAGTGCAAAAACCCACTGATGACCGGAGACAATTGCGATGTGTGCAAAAACGGGAGAACAGGTGAGGAGTGTGATGGTGCATGCCGAATTGCCGATGGTACAATTGGCGAAGTATTAGATGATCATGATAATAACAGAAAATATCAAACAACGATGATTAACTGCCGCGAGTGGATGGCGGAGAATTACAAGCGCAAACTTGATTATTATGATGCTGGCCCTTATGAAGCTGGCGGCCATTGTGTGATAGGTACTAATCCTTATAGCTATTGTTATCCCAGTGGGAATAAAGATAATGTAGACACTTATGGTCTCCTCTACAATTGGGAGGTTGCCAAGTCCTATGCTTTTTGCCCAACCGGGTGGCATTTACCATCGGTAGATGAACTCAGAGACCTACTAGACTATATGGGCGGTGAATCTACGGGCGCAAAAAACTTGCGGGCTACAACTTGGAATCAAGGAACCGGTAAATACGGCTTTAATGTTCCCCCCGCTGGAGGATACTCCACTAGTACTGGTTCTTTCAGTTTTGGGTCTGAGGCCACGTTCTGGTCTCAGTCAAAGCTCAGTAATAGCTATCCGTATGTCCTGCAGGTGGATAACTATAATGCCAGTGTTAAATATACTAACGTCAGCAATTATTACTACTCAGTTCGCTGCATTAAAGACTTGCCTTGAGCCGGCCACCGGGCCCATTTGACCTCACCCCGTCTATAAAAGAAATTGCATCCACTCGCCCCTCTCCCAAGCGGCGAGGGGCTCCGCTTATTGGAAGCTAAAGCTTATTTTATCAAAAAAAACATGGGGTTAATTTTTTGCTAGGTAGTAAGCGGCGAAAACAGGAAAGATAGCGGGCCCCAAGGGGGGCCGAGTGAGAAAACAGAAATTAAAGAGGTTACTTAGGGCTTTAGAAAAATGGGTTAGGCGGGGGTTATAAGTCTTTTATGCAGCGCACAGAAGCATAACGACTCCAATATATCGAGCTAATGTTGGCACGGCCACCGCTCAAAGTATAGACATAAACATACCCAATTTGGAAATACTGGTTCACATAGTCGCGCTTTGATGTCCAGAAATAGGTCGAATGGCCAAAGTATTTATATCCGTCATCATCACCGTCAAAAAGCATCTTCTCATATATGCCGGAAGGCAGAGCTTTAAAGCCATAAACATCGCGGCCTCTCCTTTTATAATCCCATTCGCTGGCGCCATCGGAGATAAGATCCAAAAAGGCTCCTTCCAGATTCATGGCATCATATTGGCCCTGTTCATCAACATATTTATCAAGCTCTTCATAGTCGTCATCTGTCGGTAAACGCCAGCCATCTTCGGTGGGGCAGACTTTTTTGGCCGAATCCCAATCATAAAGGAAGCCATACGTTTTCCAAGTGCCGCTATCGTCATTGGGATATAACCACAAAATCTCTTCATCTACAGGATTACCGTAGGCCATACTTTTACCCATCCAGAACTGCCGGCCAATCTTATATATGGGATATTCCATATTATGCCCATCAGCACGGGTATCGACATATTTACAAATTTTTGCATCGTAATTGCTGCCTTTGACACATTCATTGCAGCCCACATCATTGCTGTAATAACCGCTGGGACACTCCAAGCTACATTCCGGGCCGTAATTGCCATTGGCGCAAACATTACAATTTTTGCCAGTCCAGCCTTCTGCACAATTACTACACCCAACGGTATTATCTTTACCGGTGGCGCAGGTGCCGCCATGCCCACATTCGGGGCATTTTATACAATCCGGGCCATAATAGCCCTCGGCACACTCATTGCACTCTTCACCGGTCCAGCCGCCCTCACAATCGGTACAACCTTTAAGATTAAGCGGGTTATTTATACAAATACCGTGCGCACAGGTGGCAGGGCAAGTCTTGCTGCAATTTTCACCATAATGGCCAACCACACAGGCGCTGCAATCAGCACCATCGAAACCGCTATCGCAACCGGTACAGCCGGTGGTATTGCTGGGCGAAGCTTCACAGCTGCCGCCGTTTTGACATATTGGGCAAATTTCCTCGCAGTTTTCGCCATAAAAACCGGTGATGCACTGATCACAAGCCGGCTGATTGGCAAAGTTTCCTTCGCAAACTACCTCTTCATCACTCGCAGCGTCACTGGCAGCATCACTGGCAGCATCACTGGCAGCGTCACTTGCAGCGTCACTTGCGGCATCACTTGCGGCATCGGTTGGAGTATCAACACTATCGGCAGGCTTCGCAGGCTTTGCAGTGTTTTCGTTTTCTGACCCTACATTATTGCTGCATCCTACGGCCAGCAAAGTAGCAGTCAAAAGGCAACTCTTTAAAATCATTCTCATTTTTAACTCCAAAGCAAAAAAAGATTCCTAGCTTATAAACAAAAAGCTGGGCGCCTTTTAGCACTAAACGGCAATAAATGCAAGTGGGTTCAGGCAGTGGCCGCGAGAGAGCTGGGCTTTATTGGCGGGAAGAGATTCTAAACTGCCCAAGGGCTAGGAGCAAAGCCCCAAGGAGCAGCAAAAAGCCGCCCAGAGCAAGCGGCACCTTGCCCGGGTGACTTGCCACCTCAACAATCGTGTGCGCCCGCCCGGCTGCATCATGGTAATAGCTGGCCTGCGAGATATTAAAACCGGCAACGGTTATCGGCGCCCCAAGTTCCAGCTTTTCTTTAAATGAGGTGCCTTGGTACAAAATCTCCAGCTCGGTTTCATAAGCGGCATCGCGCCCCGCGGCATCGGTAATGATGGCAAATTTAGCTGCACGCAGAGCAAAGGGCAGCGAGATATTCTTTTTTAAACCGTAGCTCAAATCCTTTGTAAATATGCTCTTGTAAGCAGCCTCATCCAGGCGTAAATAGCCGTGCTCGGCAAAATTACCTTCCAAATAACCGCCCACCATCACCATTAAAAGCGCCGCTTCGGTAAAAATAAGCGCGTAGCGGCCAAAATTGCGCTCTTGGCCATGAATTAGGCTATAAAACCTGGATGCTACATCGCCTAAAAGCGCCGCAAAAAGATAAAATGCCGTAAAAATAAAAAACCAAGACCTAAAGATGGTATTAAGTTCAAAAAAGAGCAGCACTGCAGTTAAAAATTCACCGTAAAGCCGGCTATAGGCCGCTGGCGTAAGCTGCTGCGGCACAACCATGGTTCCCAGCAAAATAGCTGTAAGAAAAAGGAAAATCATGGTGATAACCAGCCATGGCGTGCGCAGTATCTGCCAAAATCCATCAATAAAAACGCAAAAAATCTTTTTAGCCTGTTTCATTTTCCTGCCTTAAACTGTTTAAAGGCCTTGCCCAGTTGGCCGCAATAATAGTATGTTGTCAACTGTCTCATGGGTGAAATGAGGGAAAAAGTGAAGACGATAAGACATTTTAAATACTTTATAACGCTTTCAGCAGCTCTTTTGGTTTTTTGCACCTGCGCCCCGGCCGAAGCCCAGTTTTGGGACTTTTTCAAAAACGCCGGCAAAGAGGCTAAATACGATTTCAAAGAAGCCGAGCTTTTAAGCCAGGTTATCATCTATGTGCGGGAGAATTATGTAGAGCCTAGCAATATAAAACCGCGCGATATGTTCCTAAAATCACTGGAATATATTGAGCTCGAAGTGCCGCAAATTCTCGTCAATGCCGAAGGTGCTCCGGAGCGGGTCATCATCTCCTCGGGAAAAACTAAAGAAGCCATAAACATCAGCGATTTGGATCACCCTTGGCAAATAACCGTGCATATTCGCCAGGTTTTTCGCTTTATCAGCGAAAACATTAAACTCAGCGAAAAAGAACAGCGCAATGTGGAATATGCGGCCATCAACGGTATGCTGGCCACCTTGGATCCCCACAGCGTCTTTTTAACTCCCAAGAATTTTAAAGAGGTTAGCGTCTCCACCAGCGGCGAATTCGGCGGGCTGGGTATTGTCATCTCCATCCGCGATAATGCTCTCACTGTCATTTCTCCCATCAGCGGCACTCCGGCCGCCAAAGCCGGCATCAAAGCCCAGGACAAAATCACCCGCATAGGCGATGAATCCACCGTCAATATGGCTCTCGATGAAGCTGTCGAACGCCTTAGAGGCAAAAGAGGCACCAAAGTTTCTATTTGGGTACTGCGTGAAGGCTGGTCGGCACCGCGCAAATTTGTTTTAACCCGCGATATCATCAAAATCCAGAGTGTCTCTTCCAAACTTCTCTCCAATGGCATCGGTTACTTGCAAATCAAGAGCTTTCAGCGCAATACTTTTGACGATTTAACCAGGCATATCACCACAATGCGTAAAGCAAGCGGCAAAAAAGAGCTTACAGGCCTCATTCTCGATTTGCGCAACAACCCGGGCGGTCTTTTGGATCAAGCTATTTATGTAGCTGATTTCTTTTTAAAAGATGGCGCCATTGTCATCACCGAAGGCGGCGGTAAAAAGCAAGTTGAAGAAGCCGAAAATCAAGGTTATGAGCCAAGTTGCCCCATTATTGTGCTAATGAACGGCGGTAGCGCTTCGGCTTCCGAAATTGTGGCCGGCGCTCTAAAAAATCACAAACTGGGCCTCGTAATGGGGCAGCAATCTTTCGGCAAGGGCACCGTGCAGATTCTCTATGACGATTTTGCCGATAAATCAGCCTTAAAACTCACTGTTGCCCAGTATTTAACGCCCGGCAACATCTCCATCCAGGGTGTCGGCATCACACCTGATATTGTGCTCTCACCGCTTTCAACCGAGAAAGATGGCCTACACCTCTCCCATGATTCGGTTTTTCTGCGGGAATCCAATCTTGAACACTCCTTAAGCAGCGACAAAACCGAGCAAGCCAAAGCAGCACGTCCGGCTTTAACTGTTGATTATTTATATAAAAAACTATCAGATGAAGAAGAGGCAAAACGCAATAATAACGATGAATTCGTCTCCGACACCGAAATAGAGATCGCCCAAAAACTGCTTTCTTCATTAAAAATAAGGCCGGCAACCAAAGCCACTATTCTTCAAGAAGCTGCCGACATTATGACTAAAGTAAGCAGCGATGAGGAAACAGCCATAGCCGAGAGCTTGCGTAAACTGGGCATCGACTGGCGCACCTGCCCGGAGGCCAAAGATCTACCGGCCGGTCAATTTAAAGCCGATGTTTTATTTAGTATTAATCCGGTTGACAAAGAAGGCAATCCCATAGCGCGCAAAGAGCTTATGGCCGGCGATTCGCTAAAACTTAATGTTAAAGTTAAAAATACCGGGAAAGCCCCCTTCTGCCGTTTAAGAGCCAAAACCAAAGCCGATAGCGGCTTATTTAACCGCCGGGAGTTCGTTTTTGGCTACCTGCCGGCCGGAGCCAGCGGCAGCTGGGATTACACTGTCGAAGTGCCCAGTGATACTTATGCCTGGAATGAGCTGGTGGAGCTTAGTTTTGAAGAAGACAATAATCATATACCGGCTCACCCCGGCCTCCAAGTGGCTATTAAAGAAATAGCATCGCCACAATTTTCCATGCAATATCGCCTGGTTGAAAAAACCGGCAATGGCGACGATCTCCTGGATGTTGGCGAACGGTTTGATTTGGAACTCATGGTGAAGAATATCAGCATCAGCAATGCCGAAAATGTCACTGTGGCCATGAAAAACGAAGGCGGCAAAGAGCTCTTTTTGGATATCGGGCGCTTTAATTTGGAAAAACTTGCCCCAAACGAAACCAAAAAAGCCACATTGTCCTTCGAGGTGCGTGAGGCGGCTATTGATGGCGCACATATTAAGCTGAGTGTTTTTGATACCCACTCCGGAGAATACCTGACAGAGGAATTCAAATGGCCAATTCAAACGCTAAAGGCCAAAGACACCGGCAAACCGGCACCTATTCCCGCTTTCTCGGCACCTATTGATGCGCCCAGTATCAGCCTGCCAGCCGAACTGCTCGGCAGTTATACAGATAAAGAATCCATAACTGTAAGCGGCGTTGTTAATGATAAAGACCCGCCACTCGATGTTTACATTTTTGTAAATAATCAAAAATCTTTTTACAGCTCTTTAGAAAACTATAATTCGGATGCCAATAAAAAGTACCGGGCAACTTTTGATGCCAACTTGCAGCTCAAAGAGGGGCCCAATATCATCACTATTATTGCCCGGGAGAGCAAAACGCTCATAAGGCGCAAAAGCTTTACCGTTTATCGGCAGCGCAAAGGGCCCAGAGTGGAAAACGAAGAGAGCTTTTTATTGCAAAACAGCCTGATGCCTTAAGGAACCCATTCCAGCCTCTGGCGTCTTCTCCGGCCTAAGCCCGGGGGCAGTGCCAAGTTTTAGATATTCTGCCATTTTGGCATTGCTCTTGCTCCTTATTTATGATTAGCAAAGAGAGCCAGAATCATTGGTTTTAGGAGTATCTGGTGAACTTTCATAATGTTGTTATTCGTTCTTTTGGTTATAAATTGCCCCCAAGTGTTGTCACTTCGGCGGCTATAGAAGAGCGCCTGGCGCCCTTTTACCGCGCACTCCACCTGCCCAAAGGTCAGCTGGAAGCCATCACCGGCATCAAAGAGCGGCGCGAATGGGCAGAGGGGCAAACACTCTCGGCAGCGGCAGCTTATGCCGCTAAAATTGCCCTCATGCGGGCCCCAATCGACCCGGCCCTCATCGGCGGCCTGGTTTATGGCGGCGTCTCCCGCGAGGAAAACGAGCCGGCAACAGCAATTCATGTGGCCGCGGCTCTCGAGGAGATGGGTATAAGAATCTCACCCAATGCCGAAATCTTTGATATTTCCAGTGCTTGTCTCGGAGCTATGAACGGCCTTTTAGAAATGGCCAGGCGCATAGAGAGCGGGGAAATAGAAGCCGCTCTTGTTGTCTCGGCCGAAAGCTCGCGGGAAATCTTGCGCGAAGCTATAAAGCGCATGAATAGTGAGCCTACACTCGAGCTCTTTCGTTATGGGGTGGCCACACTCACCGGCGGCTCCGGCGCCGTTGCCATGGTGCTGACGAGCAAAAAACTGGCCGCCGGAGAGGGGCACGCCATTTTTGGCTCTACTCTGCGCACCGCCCCCAAATATCACCTGCTCTGCCGCTGGGGCATGGAGCCGATAAATAAAGAAGAAGCCCCGCTCTTCCGCCCCTTTATGCGCACCGATTCCGTTGCTGTTTTGGAACATGGTGTGGAGCTGGGGGCGGCAACTTTTGCCCAATTTTGCCTGGAACAAGGGCTAAAGGCCACTGATATAGAGCGCACAATTTGTCACCAGGTGGGTTCAGCCCATCGCGATACTATTATGAAAACTTTGGGTCTTAAGCCGGAAAATGACTTTGTTGCCTATGATTATTTAGGTAATACTGGTACAGTGGCTTTGCCGCTGGCTGCGGCCATAGCTGCGGAGCGCGGCTTTTTGCAAAAGGGGCAAAAGGTGCTCTTTATGGGCATTGGCAGCGGGCTTAACTGCTTGATGATAGGAGTTGATTGGTGACAGCCGAATATCCCTTTGAAAGCCACTTTTTTAATAATAACGGCTTTAAATATCATTACCTGGATGAGGGCAGCGGCCACCCGGTAGTAATGGTGCACGGCAACCCCAGCTGGTCATTCTTTTACCGCCATTTGGTAGAAAAACTCGCCGCCGCCGGCTATAGAGCCATCGCCCCAGACCATATCGGCTGCGGACGTTCAGACAAACCGGCGGCCAGCGATTATCCCTATATTTTAGAGCGGCGGATTGCCGATTTAGATAATTTTATTAATCACTTAGGCCTAAAAAAACTCACTCTTGTCGTCCACGACTGGGGCGGCATGATCGGCCTCTCCTGGGCGCTTAAACACATGGATAAAATTGCCTCTTTTATCATCATGAATACCAGCGCCTTTCCCCTGCCCCAAAGTAAGCCATTTCCTTGGACTATTGCCCTGGCGCGCACTCCGCTACTGGGCGATATTTTGGTCAAAGGAGGCAATGCTTTTGTTAGAGGTGCCACCAAATATTGCGTCAAAAAGCCCATGGCCAAAGAAATTGCCGCCGCTTACCGTGAGCCCTATGACAGCTGGTCTCATCGGGTAGCCGTGCGCGAATTTGTGCGCGATATTCCTCTTAATCCCTGTGACACGAGTTGGCATATTGTGCACGAAACTTCCAAGCTCATGCCGCATATTATGGATGTCCCGGCCCTCTTGCTCTGGGGCGAAAAGGATTTTGTCTTTGATAAACATTTTTTAGCCGAGTGGCAAAAAAGGCTGCCTGATTTGGAATGCCACACCTTCCCCCAGGCCGGCCATTACTTACTGGAAGATGCCTTTGCTGAAATATGGCCCTTAATAGAAAAAGCGCTAGCGCCTTTCTCTATTTCCGGGGAGGCTACCTAAAATGGCCGCTGCAAAAGAAGAAAAAGCTCCAGCTGCAGCCGAAGAACCCAATGATGCCCAAAACGGTATTCAAACTGCTTGGGAAAATCACTGGGGGCCTAGCACCCTCTTTCCCATTCACCGCAGCGAGCGCCTCTATAGCGCCAAAGATTTTCTTTTGCTCGGCTTTATAACTGCCGCACCAATAAGTATGCTGTCCCTAAATAGCGCCCTGCCGCTCTCCCCTTTGCAGCGGTTACTGGCCATGGCTATTACCGCGCTTTTAGCCACTTGCCTACTTATGCCGCTGGCCAAAATATCCTCGGCCTACGGCCTCGCGACGCCCATTCTTTTATCGAGCCTTTTAGGGATAAACGGCGCCAAGGTGCTTAGTGCCCTGCGCGCACTTTGGGCTTTTTTCTTTTTTGCCGAAATAACTGTGGCCATGGCTCTACTCATTAGCGGCTTTTGCACCGCTATTTGGCCTAAAGCGCACATTTTACCCTTTGACATCTGGCACTTGCATCTCTCGTTAGACACTTTGCTAATAGCCTTTATCTTATTGTTTTTACAGTTTTTTATATTAAAAAAAGGCATAGCTGTATTAAGGCGTTTTACTTTCATCAGCGCCATTGCTCTCAACACCGGCCTCGCCATTTTAGCTATTTGGTTACTGTATAACTCTAAAACCGGCGAAGCTGCTTTTCAAGAGCCTGCCACCTTGGGGTTTGATATATCTAATTTTCTTGGATTTATTACATATTCTTTATTAATACTCACTCCTTTTATTTTTTCTTCTCCGGACTATTTCCGCTATGCCCAAAAGAAATCTTCACAAGCGGCTATCTTTATCGGCCTGGGGCTTCTTGCGGGCTTTTTGCTTATCTTTGGCACCAATGTTCTTGTTTCACAATATATGCACCTGCCGCCAAGCACCACAGAGCCTCTAAAGTGGCTGCTTGTCGCTTATAATCCTTTAATCAGCTCTTTGGTGCTGGCTGCTCTTACCTGCGCCATACTGGCTTTTAATCTTTTGGTCAACGGCCATGTAGCGGCTGTCAGCGCCGTCTTTTGGCGCCCGGAGCGCAGCCTAAAACCCTGGTACATTGCCCTCCTCATTACCTTTTTGCCTTTTTACTTTTTGCACTGCTCTTTTATCTCTTTGGAAAACCATAGCGCTTTCCTCCTGGCCTTTAGCTCAATGCTTTGGTGCACAGCCTGGCTTTTGGTCTTTCACATTGCCTTTATAAAAAAGTATCAACTGATTCTGGATAAGCTCTACTATGAACCGCGGCGCCTGCTTGATGGTTTTAAAAAAGCTGCTTTTGCCACTGTTATTTTAGTGTTTTTCTTGGCATTTTTTATCTTTAGCATAAAAACATACCATAAGCCGGCCCAAATGCTGGTCTCGTTCTCTATCATCTGGATTCCTATTTTGGCGGTTATTACCCACTTGCTCAGTTATTTATTGCCCAATCGGCTATCCAGCGCTTATAACAAGCGAAAAATTGCCCGCACGCCACTTGACAGGCGTCCCACCCCGGATCATCTACCCGGCAAAAATCTGCGCGACCTTGAACGCGGCCCCATGCCGACGCCCATGGATTCCGAAGAATCGCGCACGGCGGTTATTATGGACCGCATGAAACGGCGCCAAGAAGCGGAAGAAGAACGCGAAGCCGAATCCCGTGTGAAGAATCTGGGCGACCGGCGCGGCAATATCAATAAAAACGTCAAATCTTGGCTGGAGTAATTACCAACACAAGGATTAAGGAGGTATTTCATGCGTTCAGTAAGTTCTGGCAATATAATAGCTGCTCCGGCTCCAAACTTTAACGAAATTACCCAAAAAGTGGGCTCGCAGGAAGAGTTTTCCCAAGAAAAAGCCCAGGGTATCGCCGGCGATATAAAAGCCTTTGTCAGTACCGAACAAACTATCACTCCGGAACAAGCACAAAAGCTCCTTTCTATTGTAGCTAATCTGGAAAAAGCCGGCATAAAAGATCTAGCCGAAGTAAAAGCTTCTCTCACCACTTTGGCTAAGCCGCAAGATGGAGTCAAAGCCCCCCAAAAAGATCCGCCGCCAGTGAATAAAGCTTTTGTAAAAGATGCTGAGCCCAAAGGCGCTATTATTAACGATGTCAAAGCCGAGATTATCGGCGGACTGGAAGAGCTTGAAGCTGAGCCGGAGCTAAAAAAAGCCAAGAATATCAGCACAGACAAGCTGCTTATAAGCTCCATTAAAAGCCTCGATTTTGTAAAACCGACCCACTCCGGCCTGGATAACTTTTTGCGCGGCCTGAAAAATTTCATCAAAAACATCTTTACTCCTTGGATTCATTACAAAACTTTGGGCGAAGAAGATCTTGCCAAACGGGCAGCCGAGTTTGGTAAACAAAATAGCCGCCTGATTTGGCAGCTTATGCGCGAAGGCAAAGAGCAAAAGGTGGTAAATGCCCTCACCTATTATATAGATGAAGCTAATCACAATATGAGCTCGGGCGAAGTTTTGCAGGCCGTCGATGTTATGATGGGCCAGTTTAAAAAGGCGGCAAAAAGCTGGCAAAAAGAAAATCTCGATTATATTAGTGACCTCCCCAAAGGCCACCCGAGCAAGATGTTCTTAAAAGAGTCTTTGCCGGCAATCGCCAAGAAATACGATATTAACCTTAGCGGCATCAGTGCCGATGTGGAAAGGCGCATCACCGATAACATTTTAGACCGCCTGAAAACAGCGGATGAGATTATCCCCGAAGAGCAATTTGCCGAAACAGCGCAGCGTATCATCAGCGAAGAGCTAAAAGCGGCAAAAGAGATCACCGAGGCCACGAAAAAAGGCCATGTTTTGGCTGAGATAAAAGAGCCCAAAACCACTAACGACTATGTCAATAATTTGTGCAGTATGCTGGCCAAGGGGATCCCGGATTTAGACACCTTTTTGGCCCAAAATCATGCCGCCAGCATGGCTATCTATAAAGATAGCGCCGCAAAATTCCTCGAAGTTTTAAAGAATAAACCACACAAGGAATATGGCCCGGATGATCAATTGTGGGATAAGCAGCAAATGCTCACCGCCTTTTTGCATAATCTCTCTGATGAACAGCTAAAGGCCATCGCTACGACTCTAACCTCGCCAACTTATGAAGCTTTATGCGATGATATATATCGCGCTTATGATCATTTGGACGGCCACCGTGTAGATCCATATGATGCCCGGGCAGCAAAGCTTTACAAAAAAGATATGGAAACATTGCGAATTCTTCAAGTTGCCGTTTCCGAACTGATGCAAAAACGCGGTATCGCCGAAGGCTTTAACTTTGAGCCTAAGGCAGCTAAAAATGAGAATACTTATAGCTTTTTGCAAGATTATGTTGCTGCTTTCACCGGAAGCATCCGGCTAGAAACTAAGGCCACTTTTGAGGAATACACCGATGAGATTTTGAAAGGCATCATTTCACCGGAAACAAGCGAGGAACAGCTGGAAAATCTTTTTATGGAGATGCGCCTCTCCTTTGACGAAGGGCTCGTGGATGAAGAAAAAATAATGCTGCAGATCCAGGAAGATTTTAACAGCTACTTTAGCACTATGCTAGGCGAGCGCATAAAACACCTGGGCGCCCAGGATCTTTTGACTCTCTATCGCGGTATAAATAGCCCAAAATTTATGACTCTGCGCATTAAAGCCAATCATGACCTAGGTGAGACCGGCGACCCGCGCAAAGGCATGTTGCTAAGTTCTCTAAATATCATCGAGGAAATGGTAAATATGGAAATAGCCGAAAGAGCTATTTTTAATAACGAAAAGAAGAGCGACGGCCTCACCGGCCAGCAGGCAGCCATTTTGGCGAGTGCCGACCAGGCCGGCTTTAAGCAAGAGCTTTCGGAGCAAAAAGATGAATTTTTGGCCGGAAAAGCCGGCGAGTGGCAAGACAGCACAGCTGAAGAAGACCACAAAATGCAGGAACAATACGGCATTACCCCGGCGCAGTTTCAAGAAGTTATCGATAGCACAGATTTCACCATCAATATACCGCCCTCACTCATTTTTGGCAATGATTCGCCCTTCTTTAAAAACGGCAAATTACAACCTGAGGCACTAAAGCTCAAAAACGTCTTTCAGCTCCCCAATGACGAACGCGGAGATTTATACAAAAAGCGGCGCGTTGTCACTGAACAAGCGCTTTATCCGCAAATGAAAAGTTTTGAAAAGAGCGAGGATCCCAAAGCCGAAAATCACCCCATTTCCGGCGCTCTCAATATCGGCAAGCTGGAAGACGGCGCGGCAGCAAGCTACAGCCAGGATCTAACTACATGCCATGTTGTGCTGAAAAATGAGGTTAAAAAACGCACCCGCTTTACCCCGCGTGATGCCTTCCACTCGCTGCGTTTGCAAATAAATGATAAAAACATCGCCAAAATGCGCAACTTGCTGAAAGAGGTACGCGCCGGCACTTCAAAATACGGCCAATTCACTCCGCAATTTGCGGCGCAGTTTGATGATGCGGCTATAGAAGCCTTTCTTAATGATCTAAACACCTCTTTTCCCAGCAAAACCCTGGTTCTGGGCTCCAAAGAATTTCGCGGTGACCGCCTGGACCTCATCGTTCAGGACCGCATAAAGCTTAAAACCGACGATGACAAAAACGGCAACAACCAAGAATTAATAGCTCTATTAACCCTCATGGCTTTTACCGAAAAGAGCTCCGATGTACCGGTTAGCCTGGATAACATCAAAAAACTATTTAAATATCGCAATGATATGTATAAGGGCATTGCCGAAATGGCTAATGACCCCGATAATTCCACCTTCTCCTTTAATGATTATATAGAGGGCGAAATCTTTGGCGGTGTCGATCTCACTAAAGATATTACGGAAATCGTCTTTAACTCCTTTAGACCCCAAGATTTTCCCGACTATAAAGACCGCGTTGCCCAGCTGGAAAAAATCGGCATAAAAGTAACCGTAAAGATCTAAGCGGACCGATAAAATTGCTCTCTTTATTTCCCTGGTAGAACAATTAAACTTCCTGCTGACATCCCCATGTTTTTATGCTACAATTCCCTAGCTTTTTGCCGCTTTATGGCAACATTTAAGGAGCTATTTCATGCGCTCAGTAAGTTCAGGTAACATAATAGTCGCCCCAGCGCCAAATTTTGAAGAAATTACCCAAAAAGTGGGCACCCAAGAAGAATTTTCCAAAGAAAAAGCCCAGGGTATCGCCGGCGATATAAAAGACTTTGTCAGTACCGAACAAACTATCACTCCGGAACAAGCACAAAAGCTCCTTTCTATTGTAGCTAATTTGGAAAAAGTCGGCGTAAAAGATCTAGCCGAAGTAAAAGCTTCTCTCACCACTTTAGCTAGGCCTAAAGATGGCCTAAAAGCGCCGCAAAAAGATCCGCCGCCGGTGGATAAAGCCTTTGTAAAAGGTGGTGAACCCAAAGGCGCCGTCATCACCGGTATGAAAGCTGATATTATCGGCGACCTCGATGCGCTGGAAGCTGAGCCGGAGCTTAAAAAAGCCAAGAACATCAGCACCGAAAAGCTGCTTATGAGCTCCATCGCCAAACTCGATTTTGTAAAGCCGGCCCACTCCGGCCTGGATAACTTTTTGCGCGGCCTTAAAAATTTTATTAGAAATATCTTTACTCCTTGGATTCATTACAAAACTTTAGGAGAAGAAGACCTATCTAAACGGGCAGCCGAGTTTGGTAAACAAAATAGCCGCCTGATTTGGCAACTTCTCCGCGAAGGCAAAGAGCAAAAGGTGGAAAATGCTCTCACCTACTATATAGATGAAGCTAACCACAATATGAGCTCCGGCGAAGTTTTACATGCTGTCGATATTATGATGAGCCAGTTTAAAAAAGCGGCCAAAAGCTGGCAAAAAGAAAATCTCGATTATATTAGCGACCTGCCCAAAGGTCACCCGAGCAAGATGTTCTTAAAAGAGTCACTGCAAACTATCGCGCAAAAATACGATATTGACCTCAGCGGCATCAGCGCCGATGTAGAAAGAAACACTACCGATCGCATTTTAGACCGCCTGAAAACAGCGGACAAAACTCTCCCCAAAGAGCAATTTATCGAGACGGCGCGACAAATTATCAGTGAGGAGCTAGAAACAGCCAAAGCCATCACCGCAGCCACCAAAAAAGGCCATATTTTGGCCGAAGTAGCCGAGCCTAAAGATACTAACGATTATATAAATAATTTGTGCAGCATGCTGGGCAGAGGCATTCCCGATTTGGATGCCTTTTTGGCCCAAACTAATGCGGCCAGCACTGCCATATATAAAGACAGCGTCTTAAAATTCAAGGAAGTTTTAAAGGAAAAGCCTCATAAAGAATATGGCCCCGATGATCAATTGTTTGATAAGCTGCAAATGCTCAAAGGCTTTTTGCAAAATCTCTCTGATGCTGAGCTGAGAGAAATAGCCAAAAATGTCACTTCTCCGGCTTATAGCGACCTATGTGATAAAGTATATGAAGCTATAGAACATTTAACCGTTCAGGGAGCAAATCCATATGACAATCGGTCCGAACAAATATGTAAAAGGACCTCGGAAACATTATACATTTTCCAAGTAGCTGTAAAAGAGCTCGCCGAACAGCGGGGCATTGATATAGAATTTAACTTCAAACCACAGCCGGTTAAAGATATAGATACCTATAGCGCCTTTACAACTGCCATAGAAACACTCACAGCCAATATCAAAGCGGAAGCACATGGATTTTTCCAAAACTGCACTGCCGAAATTTTGCGCGCTATTACTGCACCGGATATTAGCGGCGAAAAGCTCACCGACCTCCTTATAACCATGCGCCTTGCCTTTGACAATGACACTGTAGGCACACCGGAGTCTCTGGCGTTGAGACAAGAAAAATTCAACAGCTATTTTGCCGCGCTCCTGGCTGAACAGCTAAAACACATGGGCGCCCAAGATCTTCTGGCTCTCTATAGCGGCATAAATAGCCCAAAATTTATGACTTTGCGCATTAAAGCCATGGCCGCTCAAGATAACATTGACAAAAACATGCTCTTAAACTCCTTAAATAACTTGGAAGCGGCAGTTAACATGGAAATAGCCGAGAGAGCTATCTTTAATGACCAAAAGAGCGACGGGCTCAGCGGCCAACAAGCCGCCATTATTGCTCATGCCGATAAGGCCGGCTTCAAAAAAGAACTGGCTGAACAAAAAGATGAATTTTTAGCCGGGAAGGCCGGCGAGTGGCAAAACAGCGCCGAAGAAGAACTGATGATACAGCAATATGGCATAACAGCCGAGCAATTTACCAAAGTTATTGATGAAGCGCCCTTTACTATCAATCTGCCCCCTTCCCTCTTCTTTGGTGAAGATTCACCCTTCTTCAAAAAAGGCAAATTACAAAAAGAGGCCTTTAAGCTTAAAAATGTCTTTGAACTTAAAAAAGATAAGCGCGGCGAGACCTATCAAAAACGGCGAATTTTGACCGAACAAACGCTCTACCCGGAGATGAAAAGCTTTGAAAAAGGCGAGAAGGTAAATCCGGAGAATCACCCCATTTCCGGCGCCCTCAATATCGGCAAAGCAGCTGGCGGCGCAGCCTTGTTTTATAGTGAAGACGATAACGGTCAAGGTACTATTTGCCACATCGTCCTGAAAAATGAAGTTAAAAAACGCACCCGCTTTACCCCGCGCGATGCCTTCCACGCGCTGCACTATGAAATAAACAAAGAAAATATCGACAAATTGCGCACCATGCTCAAAGAGGTGCGGGCCGGCGGTTCACAATATGGCGAATTTACAAAAGAATTTAAGGAAGGGCTCACAGATGATGTCATTGAAGCTTATCTGAAAGATCTTTTGGATAATTTTGGCGGCAAAAAGCTGGGGATCGGCTCCGATGTATATAACGGCGACCGCATTGATCTAATCGCTGACCGCATTAAACTCAAGGTAAAAGACGATATTGAATCTAACAATAACTCTCTGGTCGGCATGCTGGCCCTAAAAGCCTTTATCAAAGATAGCTCCGATGTACCGGTTTCCTTTGAAAACATTAAAAAGCTCTTTAAATATCGCGACGATATGCTCAAAAACATGGCTACTTACATAGCTGATCCCGATGATGTTAACAACAAAATGCTCTTTAGTGATTATATTGAGGGTGAGATTTTTGGTGGTGTTAATCTGGCCGAAGATGTTAGCGAGATTGTCTTTACAGACTTTAACGCCAAGGCTTTTCCCGATTACGAAGAGCGGGTGGAGCAGCTTGAAGCCATGGGCATCAAAGTAAGATTCAATAAAATAACCGACTAAGATGACCGTAGACAAGAAAGCGTACCAAGAAGAAGCAACACTCACAATGACTTTTGACCAAATTATTCAAAAAATTAGGAATACATCCCCAAATGCCAAAGATGCGGGAACTCGCTTTGAAACACTGATTCAGCGTTGGTTTTTAGCTACTCCTCTTTATCAAGTCCAAAAGGCCTGGCTTTGGGCTGATTTTGCCAAAGCAATAGGAGAAAAAGCCATTGATTTAGGCATTGATCTTGTGCTGAAAATGGGTATAGATGAGTTTTGGGCAGTTCAGTGTAAATTCTACAACAATGG
Source organism: Deltaproteobacteria bacterium (assembly GCA_016283195.1). Taxonomy (GTDB): domain Bacteria; phylum JAEEML01; class JAEEML01; order JAEEML01; family JAEEML01; genus JAEEML01. Next base: position 21,846 of record JAEEML010000001.1, read on the forward strand.
TTCACACGTTAACGAAGAAGATGTTTCTAATTTTCTTGGTTACCAAGGTAAAGAATTCACTTTGAACAATCAAACTCATTCATTTTCCCGCTTTGTTTGGATAGACACTGATGCTGTTTGGAGCAAGAATGCCAATGACTATGTCCAGGGTAGAGAAAATTTTACACGTATCAGCAAAGATTTTTTGAGAGCTTCAAATGTCGATTGGGATGCCATAATCAGAGGAGAGGAAACACGCTCTAAGCCCAAACAACTTAGAGACTACCAAAAAGAAGTTCTCCACAAAGCCGAAGCACATTTCAAAAATAATGAGCGTGGTAAAATCATTATGGCCTGTGGTACAGGCAAGACATTGACTTCACAGCGCATTGCCGAAGCCGTGGCAGGAACTCAAGGAAGTCTTATTCTCTATTGTGTCCCATCAATTGCTTTACTTGGGCAGACTTATCAATCATGGGCGGAAAATGCGCAAAAATCACCAGAAGATACAAAGCCAGCGTCTTTATTTGCCATTGGTGTGTGCTCTGATAATCACGCATTAGAAAAAAAAGCCCAAAATGGTGATTTCATCGCTGAAAACCTTATCGACTCACCATTACCAGCAACTACTGCCTTCACATCTGTCAAAGACCGTATTCTGGCAGCGGCGCAAATGCAAAAAGAAGGCATGACTGTTGTCTTTACAACATATCAATCGCTACAGGTAGTCGCCAATGCACAACAGGCAGTACTGGCTGAAACAGGCGGCTCATTTGGCGTTTTCGATATGGTCATTTGCGACGAGGCACACCGAACGACCGGGGCGGCTAAAGCGGGGCTGGAATCCAGCTTTATGAAAATTCACGACAATGATTTCATCAAAGCCCAAAAGCGTCTTTATATGACCGCAACCCCTAGAATTTATACGACAAATGCTAAAGCCGACGCCAGCAAAATGGCGACCGATGCGGTAATCTGCTCAATGGATGATGTTGCTACTTATGGTGAAGAAATTGCGCGGATTTCGTTTGGGCAGGCTGTCAATCTTGGCTGTCTCAGCGATTACAAAGTCATCATTCTAACCGTTGATCCCAAAGATTTACCTGATAAAGTCATCGCCAGCTTTGAAAGTAACGATAAATTACTTGATTTACCTACAGCTACGCGTCTTGTTGGAGCAATACATGGCTTATCCAAGCAACTTGTTGGTGATGATGGTCGTACTCTGGCCGAGGATCCCAAACCATGCACCCGTGCCTTGGTTTTTACCTCGGAAATAGGCAATATTGAAAAACTTGGTTCATCAAAAAATATTGCGGCTATGTTTCCAGAAGTCAGCAGTCTTTATTTACAAGCCAAAGAGACAGCAGAAGAACGGCAAAAATATGTCTCTATCGAATGTAAACATGTTGACGGTACTATGAATACCAGTGAACGCAATGCTATCCTGACCTGGCTGGCCGGTGAGAATAGCTCAGATGATAATTCTACTGTCTGCCGGGTTGTGTCAAATGTGCGCTGTCTTTCAGAGGGGGTGGATGTTCCAGCTCTTGATGCCGTGATTTTCATGGCGCCAAAAAAATCTCAAATTGATATAGTTCAATCTGTTGGACGCGTAATGCGCAACTTCAGACGTGGCGAGGAAGGCGGCAAGAAATATGGCTATATTATATTGCCAGTAGCATTGCGGCCCGGCGAAAATATCAACGAAGCGTTGGAAGAGAGTAATCGTTTTAAAGAAGTATGGAATGTTCTTTGTGCGTTGCGTTCCCATGATGAAAATTTCAATGCACAGGTCAATGCTATTCGCTTATCAATAGACGATTCTTCAAGTTATACGCCCAAAGCAGGAAAAATTGATGTTAATTCCGGCAAATTTATTGTCGGTACAATTGGTGACCAAAAGAATCCAATTGATGATAACGGTGAAAACTTACTGATGAGTGATGAGCAAAAAGCAAAAATCAGAATTGCTCATCAACTCGAACTTTTCGAACCTGAACAACAAAAAATATTCGCCAAACTTGTTGATAAAGTTGGTACGCGTAATTATTGGGAAACCTGGGCTTCTGATGTTGGCAAAGTGACTCTGGATATTCTGGCACATATGAAGATGATCATCGAGCGCCATACCGATGTGCAGAAGGAATTTAATCATTTCATCAAATCGCTAAGGGAAAATATCAATGAAAGCATTGATGAAACCCAAGCGGAAGAAATGCTGGGACAGCATATCGTCATCGGGCCGATCTTTGACGCACTCTTTGCCAATTACCACTTCAATGAAAATAATGCAGTCAGCATAACACTCTCCAAGATGGTTAATCTGTTAAAAGAGCACGGTCTGGAGAAGGAGACCACAGTTCTCAAAACTTTCTATGCCAGCATTAAGAATCAGATCGGTAGCGTGAACAGCCCCAAGGCCAAGCAGCAGCTGATTAAGGACCTTTATAATCGGTTCTTTGCTGTGGCTTTCAAAAAGACAACCGACCGGTTGGGTATTGTTTATACGCCAGTGGAGTGTGTGGACTTCATCATCAAAAGCGTTGAGCACTTGCTGCAAAAGGAATTTGGGCGATCACTTTCCGACGAAAATGTACATATTCTCGACCCCTTTGTCGGTACTGGAACCTTCATCACCCGTCTTTTGCAATTGGGCATCATCAGGGACAAAGACCTACTGCGCAAATACCAAAAAGAGATCCACTGCAACGAGATTGTTTTGTTGGCCTACTATGTGGCCGATGTAAATATTGAAACCGTCTTCAATTCAATGCGCAGTCACTTGCCTGGTGATTATGTTACCTATAATAATATCTGTCTGACCGATACCTTCCAATTGGCTGAGAGACAGCGTACACTTAACGATCTGATGATGAGGGAAAACAGCGAGCAGATTGAACGGCAGCGCAATGCTCCAATCCAGGTTATTATCGGCAATCCGCCTTATTCGGTTGGACAAAAGAGCGGTAACGATAATAACCAAAATCTCAAATATCCCAAATTGGACAAAAGAATTGCCGAAACCTATGCCGCAGGTTCCACAGCCACTAATAAAAATGCCATGTACGATTCCTATATCAGAGCTTTTCGCTGGGCTGCGGATCGGATCAGCAATGAGCGCGGCGGGATTATTGGGTTTGTGACCAACGGTGGTTGGATTGAAGGAAATGCCGCCGCCGGCATGAGAAAGTCCCTTTGTAATGAATTTGATAGCATTCATGTCTTTGATTTGCGGGGTGATCAGCGCACTCAAGGTGAAATGTCCAGAAAAGAGGGTGGTAAAATCTTTGGTTCTGGCTCCCGAGCAAAAGTCTGTATGACTTTTTTGGTGAAACATCCCAATAAAGAAAAACATGATGGCAAAATTTACTACCATGACATTGGAGACTATCTTACCCGTGAAGCCAAACTAAAAATTCTGGAAGACAATGTTTCCATTGCCTCCAAAGATCTCACCTGGCAGCAGCTGACCCCAGATGAGCACGGTGACTGGCTCAATAAACGGCTGGGCGGTGCTTATGACAATTATATCCGCATTGGTGACAAAAAGGATAAAGCCGGAGAAGTTGATAAGGTCTTTGGGGATTGCTATTCAAGAGGGCTAGCAACTAGTCGTGATGTATGGTGCTATAATTATTCAGAAAAACGCATAAAGAAAAATATTGCTGGCTGCATTGATTTTTATAACCAACAAAGGGAACTCTATGCCAATGGCGCAATTACCGAAATACCTCGTGATCCAGCCAAGATTAGCTGGGCCAGAGGCTTAGAACAATTATTTGTAAAAAATCACACAATTAATGAAGATGATGGTTGTTACGTAAATTCTATGTATCGACCATTTATCAAGTCAAAATGCTACTATGCCAAAGACTTAAATGAAATGATTTATCAGATTCCAAAAATCTATCCCTTTGCCGTCATGCAAACTCATCCCCAGCATGAGGTGAACAGGGTGATTTCTGTTAGTGGCCCGTCTGGAAAAAAAGACTTTGCGTGTTTAATGGTTAACCAACTTCCATGCTTGGATATGATCGAAAAAGGTCAATGTTTCCCACTTTACGTGTATGGAACCGACGAAAAGCCTCAAAAAGCCCAAGGTGATTTATTCGACCAGGAAGCAAAAGATCTAGATTTGGAATCAAGCCGCAAGTCAGGCATTACCAACTGGATGCTTAAGCAAACCAGAGGGAAATATGGTCATGACGAGATAACCCAGGAAGACATTTTCTATTATGTTTATGGGCTGTTACATTGCCAATCATACCGTGACAAATACCAGAATGATTTTAAAAAAGCCCTGCCAAAGATCCCATTTGTTGAGAAATATGAAGATTTTCAGGCCTTTAGCAAAGCTGGCCGCGAATTGGGCGATTTACACTGTAATTACGAGAGCGTCCCCATGAATACCACTGCCCAGATTGTGGAAGATGGGAGCGGCGACTACACTTTGAGCAAATTGAAACCGGCCGGCAAAGGCAATTTTACCGAGCTGCAATATAACAGCCATGTTAAAATTACGAATATTCCGGCCGAAGCCCACGAATATATCGTCAATGGCCGCTCCCCGCTGGGCTGGATGATTGACCAGTATCAGGTTTATATCGACAAAGATTCCGGCATTAAAAATGACCCCAACGAATGGTGCCAGGAGCACGATAATCCCCGGTACATTCTGGAACTGATTCTGCGGCTGATTGAAGTGAGCGTGCGGACAATGGAGATTGTGAAGAATTTGCCGAAGGTGGAGGTGTGAAATGCTTTCAAAATTTTCAAAAACAATAAGAATTAATAGTCTAATCATATCTAAGGATGGTGTATTATGCGGTTCATTCTAAATAACCTCGGCAAGATCAAATGTGGAGAAATGTCATTAGCGCCTTTGACACTTATATGTGGCAATAATAATGCCGGTAAAACATATGTAACTTATGCGTTATATGGATTTTTTAAACTGTGGCACGAATTTTTATCTGTGGATATAGATGATTCAACTATTGAAACTCTATGGCATGATGGCCATGTTGAACTCGATATGAATAATTTTAAAGAACAGGCGCAAGATATTTTAAATCGCGGATGCAAAGATTACATCAAATATATGCCACGTGTGTTTGCAACAAAGCCGGATCGATTTAAAGATACTGCCTTTGGGATTAAACTTGAAAACGATGATATTCGGTTAAATAGATCGTATCATCAGGATTTTGGTTCAGGAACCAAAAATATTGTTTCTATCGATAAGAAAACTGATTCGACAGTTGTTACTGTTTCTCTATTGGTTGAATCCAGCGAGGCAAAAATAACAAAGCAATCAGCAAAAAAATATATTGAGATTATTTTGACGGAAATGATATTTGGAGAGCTTTTCCCTAAAACCTATATTGCGAGTACTGAGAGAACAGGTGCGGCTATTTTCCGAAGAGATCTTTACTTCGCACGCAATAGACTTCTAGAGCAAATTGGAAACACAACAGGTTCAAATAGTTCAACAGATATTATAGAACTCGCTTTTCGGGCTCATAAGAACGACTATCCTTTACCAGTTCAAGATAATGTTGAATTTTCACGTAGTCTTGAAGACTGTGGACCCAATCAAAGTTATATAGCAAAGCAACATCATGAAATTCTTGAATCTTTTGCCGATATTATCGGTGGAGATTATCAGGTAAAAAAGGATGGTTTGTTTTATATCCCCAAAGGTAGTAAGGGAACTAGACTATCTATGCAGGAAAGTTCAAGCTCTGTCAGATCTCTCCTGGATATAGGTTTTTATCTTCGCCACCAAATTCAAAAAGGTGATTTTTTGATGATTGATGAGCCGGAACTTAATTTACATCCTTCAAATCAGCGCAGAATGGCTCGGCTCTTTGCCCAGCTTATCAATGCCGGTATAAATGTTTTCGTTACAACACATAGTGATTATTTAATTCGAGAACTAAACACACTTATCATGCTAAATAGTGACAGAGAACAATTAAAACAATTAGCCACGATGGAAAAATACAAACAAGAAGAACTTCTTATACCATCACAGCTCAGTGTTTACATTGCAAAAGAGGCCTCTGTTGCATTACCAGACAAGAAAAAGAAGCAAATTTGTCAAACACTTGTCCCTGTAAAAATTGATTCCAAATATGGAATGGAAGTTACAACGTTTGACGAAACCATCAGAGAAATGAACCGGATTCAAGATAAAATACTAGATTTGATTGAGGAAGAATCATGAAAGATTATTTCTCTGACAAGCAAGTATTACAGGAACTTTTAAATGATAGTATGTTTCTTAAACATACTCAAAGCAATACTGTAACTTTAACAGAAGAACAGGCCGAAGACTCGGAAATTGTTATTACAAATTTACCAAATGACATTATTATTATAAAATCAGATGAATTTAGATGCACTCGTCGCCCATCTAATAGAGAGATCAGTGAGTTTAAAAACTTGAAAGGCACAGAGGAAGGACAAAAAAAATCCGATATAGCCAATCGTGTTTTTAAAGGCAATTATGGAGAAAATGACTGTGCGGACTATGTATTATTGTCGCCATCATTAAAGGTCATTTTATTCCTTGAATTAAAAAGTACTAAAGATACAAAATCTGGTGCACACATAATTAACCAGCTTAAAGGTGCACAATGCTTTGTCGAGTGTTGCAAGATATATGCGACACATTTCATTGAAAAAGCACGTCCAGATTTTCTAAACGATTATCATCAACGGTTTATTAAGTGTCTAAACACAAACAAAAAATATGTTGCACTAGATACAGAACGCAGACCACGTACTACATGTACACAAAAAAAAGAAAAACTTGTTCCTGATTCGCCAGACAAAGCGCAAACTATAAGACAGCGTAATGTTTCTTTTAGACACATAGCATGGATAAAAAACAGTTGAGTTTTGCTTTATGACAGAAAACAAATCCCCCCATTTTTCCATCCGCAACCTGGTTTCCAAGAGCCAATTGGAGCGGGCCGCTGCGCTTCTCACCGCCGGGGCTATTAAATCCATTAACCAAACGGATGACGGCTATAGCGCCTTTTATTATGACGATACTTCCTTTCCCCATTTGGTCTCCATTGCCATTAGCGGCGAACAGATTTACGGCTCCTGCGACTGTCTCTCGGCCAGCCCGGCCGAGCCGCTCTGTGACCACGCGGTAGCTCTCTATATTGCCACTAGCCCGGACGCCAAAGAGCTCGTAAAAGTGGGCGATACCCGCCTTATTTTGCCCGCGCCGGAGGAGAGCCTCTCTGAAGCCAGAGAGCGGGAAATCACGCGGCGCAAGGAGCGGGCTCTTTCGGATATTGCCGATGTCATTCCGCAAAAAAGCCGCTCGGACGGCAGCCGCCCTTTTACCGTCACTTCGCTCTCCGGCCAGCGTTATGAGGTAATTCTGCACAGCCACAACATAGCGGCTAATGATTGCAACTGTCCGGATTTAGAGATAAATCAGCTGGGTACTTGCAAGCACATCGAGGCTGCGCTCTCCTATAACGGCGGCCAGGAAATAGAGCTCTCCCGCCCGCTGCTCTATGTGGAATACGAGCGGGGACTGGCTGAACTGGCCCTACTGACTCAAGCGGATATAGAGCCAGAACTTGATGATTTATTTGATAAAAATACGCATATATTAAAAGAGCTCACCCCAGATACCTGGCAAACACTTAACACTTTTGCCGGGGAGGGGATGCTCACTATCAGCCGGACCGCCGCCCTTCTGCTGGACTCTTTTAAACATGAATGTGCTTCAAATGATAAATCGGCTGAGCTTTTGGCCACTTTGGAAAAGAGCGGCTACAAAGTGCCAGCCTTTAAAGGATCTCTGAGCCAAACAGAAAAACAGGCGCTCACTTTTGCCTTGCGCCATCAGGCTGCCTGGCTCACTGCCCCGCTGGATTGGGGCAAAAGTGTGGTCACCCTGGCCGCTATAGCCGTTTTGGCCGCTGAAAAGCCCACCAAAGCGCTGATTGTCACTATTGAACCGCTACTAACCGATTGGCGCAAAAAGGCCGCCGCTTTTTTAAATATTCCTATCTATAGCGGCACTGAGAGTGCCGGCACTACTTTCCTTGGGGAAGAAACTTTTATCCGCGTTATCACTTATGAAGAAGCGCTGCGCAATTGCGAAGAACTATCTGATTTTACAGCTGATTTACTCATAGTTGATGAAGCGCAATATATCAACAACTGGCGCTCACCGACCGGAAGAGCCATTACGCGCCTAAAGGCCACGCGCCGCCTGCTGCTCACTAGCTGCGATTTACTGGCCGACCCGGATGCTGTTTTTTCTATTATGCAAATAATAGACCAAAAAGTGCTGGGCCCACTCTGGCTTTTTAATCAGCGCTTCATTGCTTTTGACAGCGATGGCAAACCAACATGGCGCTCAGAAGATGCCATTTTGAGCCATCTTGCCGCTCATTGGTGGCGCCGCCCGCTCTTAAGTGAGCGCAGTGCTCAGGATTTGCAAATTCTCTCTTGTTATACCCAGCCGGAGGAGCAGTATTTTACCCAATACAAAAAAACTATAGCCGCTATTAACATACCTGACTCCTCCGGCCTATTTGCCACTGATTCATCGTGGCACACTCTGCTAGATGATGTAATACGAGCCCTTTATTTTGGCGGCAAAAGCAACGCTGCCGTAGCCCCCAAAGTAGCCCTTTTAATCCAGCTCTGGCGCGGTCTCTTTTCGCGCACCGACCGCCACTATGTTGTTTTGGCCCATAGCGAGCAGATTTTGCACCTGGCTACTGCCGGCAACAACTATCTGGGCTCAAACTGCTATATTTTATATAGCGATTTGCCGCCAGCTTCACGCCTGGCCAAACTGGAGGCTTTTCATAAAGCTCATGAGGCGGCCATACTCTTTTGCACCGATTACAACCTAGATGATTTGCACTTTAATGATGCCAAGCTCTCTTTTATCTTTTTTGACCTGCCCTGGCACCCGTTATGGCTCAAACAGCGCCTTGATAAAATTGCCGCCTACCCGGCTCTGGCCCTAATTTACCAAGATACCGTTGAAGAAAAATTGCTGGATTTTTATGCCAAAAACAGATCTGCTTTCACAGCTCTACCAAAAGAGAGCAAAAAAATTGATAATTCCCTGCCCATAAGTGACAAATTGGAAGCTCTTATGCGCGAAATTTTAGCTACTCTTTCCGCTAGCAGCCCATTTTCTTTACAAAAACGCGCAAATAATAATACCTCCGCCATATCCTCCACCCGCTTTAGGCGCACATCACTATTATTTGACTTTAGCTCTGCTCCCAAAGAGGCCGGCAAAGATATACCGCCGCCTAAAGCCAAAAGTAGCAAGAAAAAAAGCCCGGCAAAAGCGCCGGAAATACCGAGCGACACGCTTACTTTAGACAATCTATTGGCTTTAACGGCTAATTTAGCCAGTGCGTGGAAGTTAGAAGGCAATTACCCGGAATTATTGTTAAAAAATGCCTATATCCAAAATCTCTCCGACGAAAAGCTGCTCTTTTTACATGAACTTACGGCTATTTTTGGCCTTACCTGCCGTGGCGAGCCGGTTCCGGAAGCGCTAAAGAGACATTTTGCGGGAAATAGAGCAAAGTTAAATTATTAATAACAATATCAAAGGCTTTATTCTGCTATTTCAGATTTGTGCTTTTTGCTCTTTTCGTCGTGGTTCGCCCAAATTTTTAGGCCCAATATGCCTGGAGCACTTCACGCTTTTTTGCCCTCACCCCGATAATTAGTGGAATTTATTGTATATCGCCGCCTCTCCATTTTTACAAATGGCGAGAGACCTCACAAAATGTTGGGACACAACAACTGGCTACCGAGCTCGCAGGGCGAGGGGCGGCTGGCTCCGCTTATTGGGAGCTAAAATTTATTTTATCTTAAAAACAAGGTGTTAATTTTTTGAAAGGGAGTTAGCGGCGAAAACAGGAAATTGGCGCTCGCAGGTTCAGCACTCGTCGCAGCCGCAACCGCAGCCACAGCCGTGACCGCCGTGGCTGGCGCATTTATCCTCTTTTTTGGGCTTCTCGGCCACCATAGCGGCGGTGGTGAGTAAGAGGCCGGCCACCGAGGCGGCATTTTGCAAAGCAGAGCGCACCACTTTGGTGGGGTCAACCACGCCGGCGGCGATTAAGTCTTCATAAACATCGGTGCGGGCATTGTAGCCAAAGGAGCCCTGGCCGGAGAGCACTTTGTCGATAACGATAGAGCCATCGACGCCGGCATTATGGGCAATTTGTCTAATTGGCTCTTTAATGGCGTGCTCTACAATTTTCACCCCAACTTCTTTATCGGCCGAAACTTTGAGATCATGCAAGAGAGCGCTGGAGCGCAGGAGAGCTACACCGCCGCCGGGGACAATACCTTCTTCAACGGCTGCCCGGGTAGCGTTAAGAGCATCTTCCACGCGGTCTTTCTTCTCTTTCATCTCGGTTTCGGTAGCCGCGCCAACTTTAATAACGGCTACGCCGCCTACCAATTTGGCCAGCCGTTCTTGCAATTTCTCGCGATCATAATCGGAGGTGGTGTCGGCAATTTGCTGGCGAATCTGATTGGTGCGGGCGGTGATGTCTTCTTTCTTACCGGCGCCGTCAATAATGGTGGTGGTATCTTTGGTGACGGTGATGCGTTTGGCAGTGCCGAGATCATTCATGGTGGCATTTTCCAGTTTCATGCCCAGTTCTTCGGAAATAACCTGGCCACCGGTGAGTACGGCGATATCCTGGAGCATAGCTTTGCGGCGATCGCCAAAACCGGGGGCTTTTACGGCACACACTTTGAGCGTGCCGCGCAGGCGGTTCACTACCAGAGTGGCCAGCGCCTCGCCTTCGATATCTTCACAGATGATCATCAGCTGACGGCCGCTTCTGGCAATGGATTCGAGAAGCGGAATAAGGTCCTTCATATTGCTGATTTTCTTATCATAAATAAGAATAGCGGCATCTTCCAAAGTGGCATCCATGCGCTCGGCATCGGTAACAAAATAGGGGCTTATATAGCCTCTATCAAATTGCATACCTTCTACTATATCGAGAGTGGTTTCCAGCGATTTGGCCTCTTCAACGGTGATAACGCCCTCTTTGCCCACCTTTTCCATAGCTTCGGCAATGAGTTCACCAAAGGTGCTGTCGCCGTTAGCCGAGATGGTGCCGACCTGAGCAATCTCTTTGCGCTCGTTGGTGGGCTTACTCATCTCTTTGAGATTTTTGATAACAAAGGCCGTGGCTTCATCAATACCGCGCTTGATATCCATGGGATTGTGGCCAGCGGCTACCATTTTAGCCCCTTCGCGGTAAATAGCCTGGGCAAGCACGGTAGCAGTGGTGGTGCCATCACCGGCGATATCCGATGTTTTGGAAGCCACCTCTTTTACCATCTGGGCGCCCATATTTTGAAATTTATTTTTTAATTCCACTTCTTTAGCCACAGAAACGCCATCTTTGGTAACTACGGGGTTGCCAAAGCCTTTATCGAGCACAACATTGCGCCCGCGCGGCCCCAAGGTCACTTTAACTACATCAGCCAAGGTGTTGATGCCAATTAACAGATTTTCATGAGCTTTTTCGTCAAACAGAATCTCTTTCGCTGCCATAGACTTTCCTTCTTTCTTTATATATTACAAATAGTTAAATATTATGCTTCAACCACGCCAAGAATATCGTCTTCACGCATGATGAGGTAATCGCGGCCGTCCATTTTCACTTCGGTGCCACTGTATTTACCAAAGAGCACGATATCACCCTCTTTTACGGTAAGAGCGATAAGCGAGCCGTCTTTGGCTCTTTTACCGGGGCCGACAGCGATAACTTTGGCTTTTTGCGGTTTTTCTTTTGCTGTATCGGGAATAATAATGCCACCTTTAGTGGTGGTTTCTTCGTCCAAACGTTCAACCAAAATGCGATCATGAAGCGGCTTTAACATAGATTCCTCCTGCTTTTACTTACTGCCACTTGCGGATTAGTCCGCAAACAGGAGCCAAGATAAACACAGGCCGGAAGGTGTCAAGTGCGGGAGGACAAAAAATAGCGTTTAAAAAATCACCCGGAGATCCCCCGCTCCATAATAGCTTTAATCAGCTTATTAGCAGCAGCAGCAGCGTCTTTGCCCTGCCCATCCGGCGTATATACTACGAGAGCATAGCGCGGGTTCTCAAAAGGCACAAAAGCAATAAACCAGCCCTCGTAACGCCAACTGCCCATTTTGCGCGCCGTACCGGTTTTGCCGGCTATTTGATAAGCGCTATCTTTAGCTGCCTTGGCTGTACCCTGCTCCACCACTCGGTACATGGCGTGGCGCAGTTCGATGGGCACATTGAGATCTTTAGCCGGCGCCCAATTACCCGATAGTATGGCTGCCAGTTTCAGCAAAGTAAGACCGCTCACAAAAAGATTATCGCAATCGCCGATAGCGCAATCGGCTACTTCCCTGGCCGTAAGAGCCGGCGGTAAAAGCGGGCGCGCCTCCTCACCATGCCACCCGGTAAGCTTATCAAGGTTCCAAAGGGCCATTTGTCTTTGCAAGGCCCCGGGAGGCAAAAGCGGGCTCACTTTGTAAAAATAAACATTGCATGATTTGGTAATAGCCTGCCTTAAATCCATGTGCCCATGACCGGCTCTAAGCCAACAGCGCTGACCGGCGGAAAGTCCGGCTGTTTGCTCGCCGTGACAATCAGCTTCCATATCTTGCAAGCCGGCTTCAAACAGGGCTGCCGCCGTAATCAACTTAAAAACACTGCCGGCCCGGTGCAAATTTAAGAGCTGCGCCTCATTATAAAAATGTACTTTATTTTCTTTAAGTTCCAAGACGGCAGCCGCATCTTTGGGAGCCAAAGAGTTTTTTAAAAGCTCGTTCCACTCATTTTGAGCAGGCAAAGCCGCACTCAGACAAATTACAGTTATTAGGGGCAAAAACATAAATCAGTTGTTGGTGGGCATACCAAGCATCTTGGCCAAGTGATAATGGAGACGCTCGGCCTGTTCTTTGGTTGTTTCCACCAAAAGAGTGCCCGATTCAATGGGGTCGTAATCTTCAGGCAGGCCTTCTTCCACCGCCCATGAAGCCTGTTCCAAAGTGGGGGAGCGGGAAATGCCATCGGGATTAATTTTGCTCATCCGGGCCAAAGCGGCCTTTCTCAGCTCTACCTGGCGCTCCAGTTCGGCCATGCGCGCTTTAAGCTTCTCTACTGTCATGCCCTTTTGACTGGCCCAGTTGGCTTGGCCGCCTAAAAGAGAGCCCATATCGGTGCTCATTTGGCCGGAAAGCCCCATCTTACCCACGGCTCCGCCGATAACTCCCGGCTCGGGGCTGGAAACCCCATGCGGCGGCGTAAGAGTGACTTTTTTGAGATCCAAAATGGCCGGGTCACCGCGCATAGTCATAGCGCTGGACTGATTAAAATTGGTGTGCTCCATTTTAACGCCGTTAAAGATCTCATGATTATAAGCATGAGCCTTTTGCGGGCCGCTCATCTGTTGCAAATAGCTCTTGGCTACATTTAAAAACTCGGCGGAAGTACCGGTGCCCTTACCAACATTAGCTTTACCGAGATCACGCTTGGCCTCGGCCTCTTTGGCTGGGTTATTAGTTATTTGTGAAGGTATTGTAATTCCGCCCAGACGCTCTCTAACCGACATCACACACTCCTTGCGGCTATGCCACAGGTAAAAAGCTGCTGTATTTTAGCACATGAGCATTTATTTTAAAGGGGAAAATAGCGGGATGGCGGGAAAAATTACTATTTCTTCTTATGTTTGGCCACAAAGGTGGAAAGGCCACCAAAGTTCATAGAGAGTTCCAAAGCAATGGTGGTATGGTCATTAAAGAATGGCACATTATAAGTACCATCCATATCAAGCTGCGAATAAACAGTACCGGCCACCAAAGAAATATCCAGAAACTCAATCGGTGTAGCTGTCACATAGATATTGAAATAATCAACAAAGCGACAATTACTGGGGTTCTCAACACCATGGCTAAGCTTTACTTCTTGTCCGGACATAGTGGTGACTGTTAAATCACCACTCTTATCCATTTTGTAAAGGAAAGCCACAATGCGCCCCCAAGAGAAGCCCATGCCAATCCAATCAGTAAAAGCCAGCGCAAAGCTGATATCATTGCCCAAATCCCACTGAACATTGCGCACGCCGTTCGAGAGCAGAGCATTGTAATCAGGATCTTTGGCACTCACACTAACTCTGGGGCTCACCGATTCACCGGTTGTATAGCGGTGGAAATTATACTTAGGTGCAAAAGTATAACTAATGGTAAGTCCTTTTAGAACCTTAAATGTGCGAGCCAGTGTCAAGTTGAGACCGATATCCACAATAGCAGTATCAGCCCGCGAAGCCTTGCTGGTAGGCATAATGAGTTTACCGCCGAGGTGAATATCAATACCCACCACCGGAATGCGGTAGAGGTTATTATAATTTAGCCCAATGGTGGTATCACTCATCAGCGTTTCATTGGCATAAGTGGTATCGTCGTTTTGAGTAATCTCCCGGTCAAGATCAAACTTGCCGTAAATGTTTAAGTGTTTGTTAAACCACCAGGAAAGCTTGAAGCCAAAATTCATCCCATAGTAAGGGTTGTATGACAAATACCCTCTTTTGGCTAAAGAATATGGCGCCAGAGCATTGGTGTAAGAAAAAGTGGTGCCCGCAAATGGCACAAATTCATCTTCTTCATCAGCTTCATTAGCGGCTAAAGCCGGCGAAGCAGCAGAGGCTGCCGGCGCGGCGGCCGGAGCCGGAGCAGCAGCCGGAGCTGCAGCAGCTTCTCCATCGGCAGCGGCGGCAGGCGCGGATTCGGCCTCGCTCGCTCCATCGGCCTTAGCCGGCGGAGCAGCAGTAGCCGCCGCTTCAGCGGCCTGGCCGTCAGCGGCCTCCTGAGCATCTTGCGGCGCATCGGAAGATCCGTCGGCCGCTTGTGCAAAGGCCGCTGGCTGGGCTGTTAAAAAGATGATGAGTGCCAGCGCTAAGGGCTGGAATAATCTGCTCATCACTTCCTCCTCCCTACTCTCATAACCAAGAGCAAGGGGCAAAGAATGACCGCCCGGGCAGCCTAGCTACCCGAGCGGACACCATATTCAAATTCAATCACCATAAAAACCAATCAGATTACCGGTTGACAAGTGGTAATCATTCAAGATTTGCCACATATAATCCGGCACCGACTTGTAATTATCCAAGGCAAAAGCAGCTCGGTTGGAAGTAATCGTTAGAGCATCGCAATTGCCGGCATCATAATCAGCCTTAGAACAATCGCTTACCGGCACTTCATTCGCGCCGCCATTAAGAATATCCACAAGCTGTGAATCAGCTTTCACAATGGGCGTACCGTCAGAGTAGGTATCAAAAACAGCCCGGCCGTATTTATTGAAGCCGGCACGGTTACCGTTTTCGGCCGAAGCCGGGTAATTGGCCGTATCAAGCACATAACCCTTAGCAGTAAGTTCGTTGGCATACTCAAGCACGCGAGCAGCAATACCTTTTTCCACTATCTTGCCACCGGCACAATCAGAGCCGGTACCAAAGAGACACTCTTTACCATAGCTACGGGCTATGTAGGAGGCGCCGGAAACAGGATCGGTCCACTCAATGCGCCGCTCAATGCCGGGGTCAGCATCTTTGCCAACACGGTAAACAGTCATCATATCAAGCCAGTTAGATTTGCTGTTGGCCGGGATATAAGCCAGCGTATTAGCAATGATGAACTTCTGCACTTCCCAGCCGATTTGCGGGTCAACAGGCACAACATTATCCACGCCAATGGGGCTAAAGCTGCCACTGGCATAGTCGCTCTTGCAAACACGGCGACCGCCGCTGGTAAAGCAAACTTCGGGGTCATCCATCCAGAAGCTCTTCCAACCGATGGGCAGAGCCGGATATTTTGCGGCATCAGCATCAAGTTTGTTGGTTGTTGCGCTGTCCAGTAAGATTTTTCCGCTGCTATCGGCGGCGACAACCGGAGCCAAGATAGAACGATCACCGGTCAAAGCATTAGCAATAACGCGGCGGAAACCATCCGGGTAAACATCGGCCATACCGGCAGCCCGCCAGCGGGCATCGTAGTAATCGGTACGGGAGCTGCTCACGAAGCGGTCTTCAGATTCAGAGAGCAAAATAGCCACATTGATCTTGTCATAGTATGAACCGCAGTTGGCAGTGTAATCACTGTAGTATTCACCCTGATCTTCGTCATAAGCGCTTTCCAAAGGACGGCCGCCAAAGCCTACCTCTTTTAAGTAACCGGTGGAACCGTTGGGGATAATTACCGCCGTCTGTTTCTCTTCATCAAAATTACCATCGGGATCGATACCGCTGCGCAAGACTTCCGGCTCAAGAGCATTTTTAGAGAAGTAATGCGGGCCGGCTTCCGGGCGCACAAGCTGGCGCACGAAGTGGTCAAAAACCATCGAAGCGGTAAGAGCATTATCCTGTAAATTCCAGCCAATGATAGACGGCCACAAAGTATCAAAGTTATATCCCTGATACTGAGAGTAAGTTTTGTATAGATTGGCATAGAAACCGAGACCAGTCGCAAGGCCTAAAAGTTTTTCGTTATAACGACCGAAGCTTCTGCCAGCTGCCGAACGCACGTTAAAGGTGCTGCGCCCACGACGATAGTTATCGAAGATATGGCGGTTTTCATACATAGAGATAAGGAAATCGGCAATCTCATAAGTATCGGCACCCATATCGTGGCGGTAAACGGAAGCATTACCCAAATCGGCCCAGTTATCGGTAGCGAAAGAGTAAGGCACACGCACGCGGTTCATGGGGTCAACACATGGGCCGGCACGGTAACTGCCCTGATTATGCTCTGAAAGGTCGTTCCAAGTAACATAATCAACCGGCATCTGGCGACATTCGGTGTACTGGCCGTCAACTTTAACATAGAGGCCATCCAAAAGCGGGCTGTATTTACCATCAAGATTTTCTTTCCACCAAGAGGGCTCTTTGGGCTCAACAGAGTAGCACTTATCAATAACCTTCCAGCGTTTTTGCAATTCACTGTAATGAAAATCACTGCAACTTGAGCCACTGCCTTCACAGTATTTCACACCGAAAAGGCCACCGAAGGTATCCATATTTTGGAGCATACCGATACCGATACTGGAGCTGGGCTTAATTTTAGACTTATCCTGGAAAACCGAAACCACATCGCCATAGTGGTGGCGCACGGCGGCCACATCATAAGCACCGATACCGAGGAAATCAAGAGCCACATCACCGGCGTAATCCATAATGGAAGACTGGGTGAACATCATGATCATGTTGTCCTGTTCTTCTTTGGAAACCGGGTCATAATAACGCGGGCCGACACAGGAATCGCCATCATCAACAGCGGTATCACAAATGGTATTCAAAGTACCGTTCTTGGTACGGAGCTGCCAGTACTGCGGGCGGAAATGGAGCGGCGCAGCAGAGGAGACAAAGTTATGGCGCAGGCCCCAAGAGTGGCCCATTTCGTGAACCAAAGTGCCATAGGTATATTTACGGTGAATGTAGTTAGCCATTTTTTTGTAACGAGCTACACGGCCGGCATCATCTTCACCCTCGGCAGCCGGGAATTTCTTCAATAATTCCTGAGCCAGGCCAATCATGGTGGTGGGTTCCGGACCGCCGGCCATAATACAAGCGCCTCTGGCAGCCAGAGCATTTTCTTTCATCTGAGCAAGACGCGAAGCCACAAGCGGATTATTGGCAGCCAAAGGAGAAACCACATCGGCCATAACACCGCTGGTAGCTACAGCAGCATTAGCGCCGGCAAGTTGCATAATGGCTTTATTGAAGAGCTTGGCTTCCGACGGCTTGCCGCGAGCGCCGGCCATACGAGCGGAAGCTTCCAGCATATTAGCGGAAACCTCTTTGGAACTCACAGCCACTTCGGCATTTTGAGCAGCTATTTTATTAATAACTTCTCGTAGCTCATTGCTGACAGGAGTAGCCTTTATTTCTGCCATTTTTTCCGGGGTTATTTTGGCCAGAGAAGCTAAACGTCTATTTACTTCTTCTTTGGAAATAACCGGCTGGCTGACGCCGCTACCGGCACGGGTATTGGCCGAAACCCAATCGCGAATATATTTACCGTTGGTAATATCTTCAGTGCTGATTTCGCCGCTGACATAGCGCACTATATCAACAAGCTGAGTAGCAGCCACATCGGTTACATAATCCCACACGTTAATAGAAGCAGCAACCTTTTCACCGGTCACCGGGTCATCGGCATCAACCATGATACCCCAAGCAGAAGGCTCCTCAGGGGTGCCAAGAACCTGTACATTATTAAAGCGGAGATCACCAAAACGTGAAGTAGTGCCCACTTCGCCACAAGCTTTATGATCGCTTTTGATAACCGGGCTGTGGCAGAGAACTACAACCGGCGGCAGTTTTAAGACAGCGGCGATGGCAGCGGTATCGGATTTGTCGCCACGGGCATTTCCGAGATCATCGGCCATTTGAGCTACTATATTATCACACTCGGCTTTGTCCCAACCTTTGCTGCGATGGCAGGCATCAAGGGCATAAGACATACGAACAGCGGCCTGGTTATCATCTTGCTGACCATGCCACATGGGGAACTGTTCACGACATTTATCTTCATCGGCCCCGGTGCGAATACACTCGGTAAGACGAGCTGTCTGCACGGCGGTCTTCATAGCCATATCCCACTCAACAGTGGCCTGATTAATGGGGTCAAAAAGCTCAAGTTCCGGATCACCCTCATCAACCAAGTGCCAGGGAATCGTCACAGATTCGCGAATACGGAAAGGCAAAGTACAGCGCTGTTTAAAGGTATCGCATTGCGAACCGGGAACGCCGGTTTTAGCTGTAACTGCTTCACATTCATCAGCTGTACCGTTACCGTTTTCATCGCGGTTGGGATCGGAGCTGGGCTTGCCGGTCGGAGTAACTGATGTATCGGTGGTAGCACAGGGCACCCAGCCGGTCATAGCCTCTGGATCATCGTAGTAGTGGCTGCGTTTCCAAATGTTATATTTGGCGCCGAAGCGGAACCATTTGCTATCTTGCATACCATAGTTGCGATCATAGCCTCTGTAATTGACATCAAACATACCAAAGGCTTGGAAACGCTTACCATCAACATGCTTCGGCTCATAATCGGTATCTACTACTTTTTTGAAAGCTAAACGAATAGTTAGCTCAACCGGGTTACAATTGCCGTAAGGATTGGTACCGCCGGCAAAGTTGCCTTCCAGCATACAGGCAGGGAAAGAATCGATGCCCCACCCAAGGTGTGACAAATCCAAAAGTTGCGGTTTGGCAAAAGCCTTGTTGGTAACATCAAAATAGCCGCCTTTTTCGTCATACACAGGGGCATCGGCATCATTGGGGTCGAGCACTGTATAGCTTAAAGGCTCATATTCGACACCGCCATAAACACCGAGAAGAGCCAAGGTATCGTAATCATAAGCGTCGGTGGCCAAATTCTCCGACCAGTCAACACGCATATATTTACGCTCATACCATGGGCGATCCGAAGAGTTTTCTTCGATAATGTTGAGCTCTTCACCGGTAACAGGATTATAAGAGCGCGAAATATCAAAGTGGCTTATAATCTTGAAACTAGCGGCAATTTGACCATCGTTAGTGGTCTTTTTGGTGAGCCCATTCCACTGATTACCTTTGCCATCACTACCGGCAATGCGCTCGTAGGCCAAACGGGCATTTAAGTAGTCTTCGGTAATTTCCCAGCGGATGCGGGACACCTGTTGAGCGTAAGTCGAGGTAAATAAACCATCCTGGGCAGCACCGTACCCGATATCCACCAGCGTACCACGCATATAGAACTCGGGGTCATCGGTAATATCTACCAAGTCTTCGCCAACAAAAAAGGTCTTAGATACTACGTTGGGCTGTACCCTATTGATAGCATCTCTTTCCTGGGCACAGGCTGTTACTAAAAACAGCGCACTCCCGGCTACGGCCAAATATCTCATGGCTTTGTTCATGTTACACCTCCTTGATCAGCTGAGTTAACACACTGATCACAATTCAAAATTTGTTGGCTCAAAACCAACAAAGTACCCAGCATATGTTTTTTGGTAGTTCTTGTAAAGTATTTTTTTGCACCCTATAAAATCTATTATATTACAATGAGTTATCGCTTAAAAAATCTGTTTACCAGCACATTTTTTTGCAGGAAGTTAAAAAAAATATTTCACAAATCGGTACTAATTAAAGCTTGTCTAAAAAAAATACTCATGTTAACTAGCAAAGTCTCTTGGCGAAAGGAGATACTGCCATGACAACTAATGAAATTCCTTACAAAATTTATCTTACCGAAGATGAGATGCCCAAAAGCTGGTACAATATGCGCGCTGATATGAAAAATAAGCCGGCGCCGCTTATCCATCCTGGCACCCATCAGCCGCTAAAACTCGAGGAACTAACGCCTATTTTCTGCGAAGAGCTCTGCAAACAGGAGCTAAACGACAGCGATGCGCATATTGCCATTCCCGAGCCTATTCGCCAGTTTTACCGCATGTATCGTCCTTCTCCCTTGGTGCGTGCCTACTGCCTTGAAGAGCGCCTGAATACACCAGCGCATATTTATTACAAATTTGAGGGTAATAATACGAGCGGCAGTCACAAGCTCAACTCAGCCATTGCCCAGGCCTATTACGCCAAACAGCAGGGTCTAAAAGGTGTCACCACCGAGACCGGCGCCGGCCAGTGGGGCACTGCTCTTTCCATGGCCTCAGCCTATTTTGGCCTCGATTGCCAGGTGTATATGGTCAAATGCTCTTATGAGCAAAAGCCCTTCCGCCGCGAAGTGATGCGCACTTATGGGGCCACTGTCACACCTTCACCCTCTAATACCACCGCTATCGGCCGCAAAATTCTGGAACAATTTCCAGATACCACCGGCAGCCTGGGCTGTGCCATTTCCGAAGCTGTGGAAAAAGCCACCTCTCAAGAAGGCTACCGCTATGTTTTGGGCAGCGTCTTAAATATGGTGCTGCTCCATCAATCGGTCATCGGCCAGGAGACCATGGCCGCCTGCGATAAATACGGCATAGTGCCCGATATTATCATCGGCTGCGCCGGCGGCGGCTCCAATTTGGGCGGGCTCATTGCTCCCTTCATGGGCCGTAAACTTAGAGGCGAAGCCGATTACCGCATTATCGCGATAGAGCCTGCCTCCTGCCCCAGCTTCACCAGAGGCAAGTTCTTATATGATTTCTGCGACACCGGCCATGTCTGCCCACTGGCCAAGATGTACACTCTGGGCTCGGAATTTATACCCTCGGCCAACCACGCCGGCGGCCTGCGCTACCACGGCATGAGCTCTACTCTCTCGCAGCTCTATGCCGACGGGCTCATTGAAGCGCGCGCTGTGGAACAGAGCGCTGTCTTTAAAGCGGCTACAGAATTTGCCCGCTGCGAAGGCATTTTGCCGGCTCCGGAGAGCAGCCACGCCATCAAAGCGGCTATAGACGAAGCCATTAAGTGCAAAGAGAGCGGCGAAGCTAAGAATATCATCTTTGGCCTGACCGGCACCGGCTACTTTGATATGACCGCCTATAAAGCCTATAACGACGGCACCATGAGCGACTACATTCCAACCGATGCCGATTTGGAAAGAGGCTTTAGCCACATTCCGCAATTCCCCGGCAACACAATCAACTAATCTATAACTTATTATAAATAAAAGAATAACTCGAAGCAGTTCTAAAAATTGCCGCCAGGCGGCGTCTTTAGATTTAGGCCAACCCCGGCAAAGCTTCTTTTACTTTGCTGACAAAAAGCTCACCGCCCTCCGGTGTGCGGATATCCACTTTGGAAGCGTCCCATTGTAACACTTTTAGGCCGTATTTATGCTCACACACCTGCACAAAGGTGGTGTAATAGGCCTCAAGGCCGGCCAAAAATTCGCGCTTTATATTTTGCTCTTCCACCCGGCCGCGCTCTTTAATGCGCTCCATCAGCATATCAACATCGCCTATGTGCATGTGCACCACCAGGTCGGGCTGCACCACATCTTTGCTCAGGCGGTGAAAATAATCAAAATAAAGATCCAGCTCGTCATCGGTCAAAAAGCCCAGGCCATGCAAATATTTGGCAAATATTTCCGGATCTTCATGCAGAGTGCGGTCCTGCACGGAGGAGCGGGTCATTTGGCCGATTTGTTCCAAATGGCGGATGCGCTTTAATAAAAATTCCATTTGCAAAGTGAATGACCAGCGCGGCATATCGGCATAATACTTGGCCAAAAAGCGGTTATCCACCACCGGTTCGTCATAGAGGTCGAGCCCTAATGAGCGGTTAAGTAATTTTGCGGCTGTGGTTTTGCCGCTGCCAATATTGCCGGACATAGCAATAAAATAATTTTTAGCCATAATAACTCCTTAAAAAGGTTTAGTAGCGGTTTATTTAATTTTGCGCCGCTTCCAGGTTTTTAATGCACTGCGGATCGCTCCCGGTAAGAGTTCCGCTAAGGGCATATACCAGAGCCCGGCAGCCGGCGCAATCGGCAACTTGGCAACTTTGGCAAATACCTGAATTAATATTTGGCCTGGTGCAGCTGGGGTGAAATTTAGCCAGTTTTTCCAAAATAGTGCTGAAATTTTCGCTTCTTAGATTGCCTATTGGTATAGGCAAACGGCGGCAGGGATAAATTGTGCCATTGGGCATTAAGGCCATCGACTCCGGCCCTAAATTGCAAAGAGCGCCGGTGAGCTCGGCCTCCGCCGGGGCGCCGCCGGCAGTATCCAGCCAAAAAGCTTTATAAGGCAAAAGCTCTTTGGGGGAAATATCCACTTCTGCGGCCTTAGCTATCTCGTAAAGCACTTTTAGCCACTCACTGGGGCCAAGATTAAGGCCGGCCATCTGCTCGCCGCGCCCCATGGGTACAAAACGCTCAAATATTACACCGGAGAGCTGCTCCCTATAGGCAAAATCGGCAATAGCGCCAATGCTTTTGTAATTATGCGCCGAAAGTGTAACCATGAGAACAACCGGAATATCTACGGCTTTTAGAGCTTCTATAGCTCTTAGGAGCTTTTGCCAATGGCCGGCCCCGCGAATGGCGTCATTTTCGGCGGCGCCCGCCCCTTCTATGGAAATTTTGATGGCCGATATTTGCGGCAAAGAGGCCAGGCGGCGGGCCATAGCCCGGTCTATCAGGGTGCCGTTGGTGATGATATTGAGCTCGGTTAAGCGCGGAAAGGCGGCGAGCCGCTCCAAAAGGTCAAAAATATGCGGATAGAAGAGCGGCTCGCCGCCGGTGAGGTTGATGTCTATCTCGCTCTCCGGCAAAGTATTAAAAATCTTTTGCACCATTTCCAGAAGAGCCGCCGCCGGGAGCTCAGTGGCCGGCGAATAGCCTTCCTGGTAACAGTGGCGGCAGCGCAAATTGCATCTATCGGTAA
>JAEEML010000042.1 GCA_016283195.1 Deltaproteobacteria bacterium
ATCTATAAAGGCCTGGTATTTTTTATATACCGGGTGATTCCTGGGCATAAGGCCATCACGCGAGGTGCTGGTAGGCAGCAGGTAAATGCCCCAGCAAGCCAAAAGAGTAATGGCCAAAACTACTCCCAACACAGTATAGGGATGAGCCATATTCCATTTAAGCATATTCATAATAGCAGCTTTTAACTTAGCCATATAATCTCCCACAAAAGAGACAACTACGCGCCTTTCCTACCTAAAAGATAGAGCATGGTCAATGTGAAAATTTTAGCAAAAGTTCAGTCGGCTTTGGCTTTAACCCGGGCGCGCGCTGCGGCCAAGGCCTCGGGGGAAGCCATTTTTTCGGCAGTAATTATTGATTTTTTAAGCTCTTTTTCATCATCTTCCAGCGCTATTTGGCTAGTTTCCAAGGCCACCAAAGCATCAAGCGCTATATCGCGCGCCAAAAGAGCATCTTTATTTTCCTTTAAAGCAGAGGTGGCCAGAGCCCATTCGGAAACAACATAGCCTAATGAACGGGTAAGACGCCTAAAATGGGTGGCGCTTTGCGGCTTGAGCGCTTCCGCAGCCAAAAGACGAGTAGCCGCTTCCGAGCGGCATTGTCCCAAAGCCGAGGGCAGTTCTTCACGGAGCTCTTTGTTATTATTATAAAGTTCAAGCAGATATTTTTCGGAATCGGCAGTGCGCAAACGAGCCATTGCGGTGGCCGCAGCGCGTAAGACATGCTTATCAAGCGCGGTCGGCTCTTTTAATAAATAGCTATAAACGGGATAAGCACGCTTATCGGCCAGCTTGGAGAGCGCCTCCAGCATACCAACCTGAGCAGCCACCTGCCCTTTGGGTGTCAGATTTTTAAAAGCTTCACTAGGCTCCAAAAGAGCCTCAGTCATGGGTAAAAATGCTTTAGCACCAAGCGCTTGAAAATAGGGTGTTGTCACCACATAAGGGCCACGGCGCCATTTATCGAGTTCGCTAATATTCGCTATAATCTCATCTACTTTGGTAAAATTCTCGTTCTTTGCCTGCTTTTCCAGAGCTATCTCTTTACCGAGAGGCAAAAGAGAAGCCTCCTCCTGCCACTTACCGGCAGCCATAGCCGCGGGGCTTAAAAGGCTCACAAAAGTAAAACTTCCAAATATTATCGGTAATAATTTCATTATTTTTTCTCCCACCAGCGCTCAGCTGTACCAGCTTCGCGAATTATATTGCTTCCGCAGTGTATCTCACCCATATTGACATGATAACTGGAAAAATCTTCCACCCAATAAACTTTGGTGTTTATTTTGGTGAGAGATTCTTCCAAATTCTTTTTAAATATATCTTTGCCATTTACCTCCGGGCCATGCGGATCCGGGGCGGCAAAATGGCCGTCGCCCAAAGAGACACCGTTTACCATACCAGGCATATAGGCAATCGAACCATAGCCAGTCTCTTCATGCAAAAACGGCACCGGGATAATGTCGGCTTTAGTAAGGCCTGTCTCATTTTTAATGATTTCCAGCATTTCATCTACTTTTACAGCCGCTTCCTGGCTGGCTGCCATAATATATTCGTCATCCAGTACCTCTGCCACACTGATGGCGGCATCACCAACTTGCGGGTTATATTCATCATCATTTAAATACGTTTCGCAGCCCACAAACATTTTTGTCTCGCCAAGGCCGTCATCAACCAGCTTTTGCAGCATCTCCCTGGCCAGACGCGCATCATTGGCCAAAAGGCCCCAGCCGCGTTCGTTATCCATTTTGGTAACGGAAAAAATTTCATCGACATGACCGACAGCCAGCCAGGAGGTATCAACTTTTATCGGCGGCTGAACGCCCTGAGACTCAAGCATAGCCATAAAAAATTTATCCACATGGAAGGAAGGAATACTGCCGATAAATATGCGGCCCAGCGGATAACTCTTGCCATTATGGGTATAAGGCGGAAATACTTCCAAATTGCCGGTACTATTCAGAGAATCCATTTCATAATCATCACTTGTCCGATGCTTTTTATAAGCTTCCGCCCCGGCAACATCCTCACCGCGAAATACAGTATAAATAATTTGTGAACCACTTCTGGGATGGCTTTCTTCATTATAAAATGCCGCTGTGCGCACATTCACCTGGATAACATGAGCTTTACCGCCCGGCCCGGGCATACTCATAGTGCCGGCCTCAAAAAGATCCTGGGTCCAAATATCGTCAATATCAAGCAAATTTAAGCCGTTAGAAATACCAGCAGTTTTGGCTGCGGCATCTAAATCAGCCGTCATATCGCTATTATAAATACCAGCATCAGTGGCATATATGGCTTTGGGGGCATTCAAATGATGGCTCAAAATAATGGGGGCCTCTTTCAAAACCACAGTATCGCCAAGTGATTCACCGTTTTCCACTCCGGAAGTATATTTAACGCTGACGGAGACCAGACCATTCCAGGAATTATCGCGAATAATATCAATGCCTTCTAAAGCAAATTCCATCCCCTCTTTGAGCATTGCGGCGTTAATGGCAAAGACTTCTGATTCTACCACTTTGCCCTTTTCGCTGCCATCAAGCCAGAAGAGGCGCACCTTATCACTGGGCTCAATAATTATAGTGGCGCTGGTACCATCAGGCACATCACTAAGCGGCAAGAGGTGAATTCTGGCCATATCCAGCAAATCTTTTTCGCCGTTGATAAATTCATCGGCGGCATCGTTACAGGCGGCCAATGCGCTATCCGAAATGTTCACTGCGGCGCAGGTATTTTCATCATCATCGATATTGGCTAAAAAGATGGCCCCGTGAGCATCGGTATAACTATCTTCGGCCGCATCGCTGTCACCGGTTAAGTCCACATTTCCGTCGCGATTGGCATCAACACGCAAATCCAGCTGACAATATTTGGCGATATATTTAACATCATTAGGAGCTTTTTCGTTAAGTGATTCCTTACAGTTTTTAGGCTCATCATGTCGGCAATTTACCAGAGCCACACACGATAGGATTAGCAATAATGTTAGCTTTGCCTTCATAATATGCTCCACTTGCGCAAAATTTCTTCGGCCACCTGCTCGCCGGTTAGTCCACATTTCCGCCGCTCTGCACTCACATCATCATGGGCGATAAATGAATCCGGCAGGCCACAAATCAAGAGCGGCTTTAAAAGGGCTGCCGAGGCTAAAAATTCAGCCACTGCACTGCCAAAACCGCCAATTTTTGCTCCCTCTTCGATAGTAACTACCAATTTGTGCCGCACTACCAAAGAGGCCAAAAGCTCGCCATCCAGCGGTTTGGCAAAGCGCGCATCAACCAAAGTACAACCAATCCCACTTTCTTGCAAGATGGCACGGGTTTTAAGTGCCTCCTCAAAAACATGGCCATAAGAGATTAAAAGCACATCAGAACGCGCGCCGGCAGAAACAATTCGCGCTTTGCCGAAAACAAGCGGCTCTTTTAACCCAGCGGGATCATGATATATTTTACCTCTTGGATAACGAATAGCCACCGGCTTTTCCCATTTTAAGGCGCTCTCAAACATAGCCATAAGTTCGGCATCGCTTGCCGGAGCCATAAGCACCATATTGGGGATATAGCGTAACATGGCAATATCAAAGGCCCCTTGGTGAGTAGCGCCGTCGGCTCCTACCAGGCCGGCGCGGTCAATAGCCAAAATAACCGGCAAGTTGGGGAGCGCCACATCGTGGATAATCTGGTCGATGCTGCGTTGCAAAAAGGTAGAATAGATAGCTACCACCGGCCGCATTCCCCCCTTAGCCAGGCCGGCAGCAAAAGTAACGGCGTGCTCTTCGGCAATGCCGACATCATAAAAACGCTCGGGATATCGGGCCGCAAATTCACTTAAACCGGTGCCGCTTTTCATTGCCGCCGTTATGGCAATAAGGCGCCGCTCTTCCGCACCCAATTTGAGCATTGCCTGGCCAAAAACAGCAGTATATGTCGGCGTTTTTTCCTCACTCTGCGGCTCCACATAATTGGCTCCGCGCAGCGAATCAAATGGCGCAACTCCGTGATAAGTAACGGGATCTTCCTCAGCCAGAGCATAGCCCCGCCCTTTGCACGTTTTTACATGAATAAGTACCGGCTCGGCTAAATTGCGCTCTTTCACCGAGCGAAACATTTCCTCCATCTCGGCGATATTATGGCCATCAAGCGGCCCCAAATAGCGAAAACCGAGAGCGGCAAAAAGAATGCCCGGAGTAAAAAAGGCCTTGGAAGAACCGGCAGCATGGTGAATCAGTTTGGCCACTTCGTCGCCATGAGGGCAAAGGCGCAAAAAGCCCTTTACATGCTTTTTAACCAGATAATAACTGTCTTTATTCAATTTTGTGGTGAGCCAGCGCGACATAGCCCCAACTGTCGGATCGATAAACATACCGTTATCATTAAGAATAACAATGAGACCGCGCGGCAGAGCGCCGGCCATATTAAGCCCTTCATAAGCAAGCCCGCCGGTTAAACTGCCATCACCCACTACGGCCACCACATTGCCGTCTTGTTTCTGGTGATACTGGGCTTCCCTAATTCCCAAGGCGGCAGAAATAGCATTGGAAGCGTGGCCAGCAACAAAGGCATCATGAGGGCTTTCGGCCGGCCGCGGAAAACCGCTGAGCCCGCCGCCACAGCGCAGAGTATCAAAATTACTATAGCGCCCGGTTAAAAGCTTATGGGCATAGGCCTGATGACCAACATCAAAAAGTATTGAATCCTTAGGCGTTTCAAAAACGCGATGCAGCGCAATTATCAGCTCAACAGCCCCTAAAGACGATCCCAAATGGCCACCGTTTTTAGCTACAGTTTGCAAAATTTTGCGGCGGATCTCTTTAGCCAGCAGTGGCAGCTCAGCTGCATTCAAACGGCGTAAGTCCGTCGGCTCATTTATTTTTTCTAATAGCCGAAATTGCTTTTTCATAGCTAAATATTACCGATTATTGCTGATTATAAAAGCATGCCTTCTTCGCTGTGGGGGAATTCTTCAATAGCGAGCTCGCCGTTTTTAGTTTCGCTTACTTTTTTAATTCTTAGCTCGGCTTCATTAAGGCGCTTTTGGGCACTTTGCACCAACTTCATGCCTTCTTCATAAAGTCCTAAAGCCTGCTCCAAAGGCAGCGTGCCCTCTTCCAACGCCGACGTTATCTCTTGCAAGCGCCCAAGTTCATCTTCAAAGGAAAGTGTTTTTTGCTCTTTTTTCATTTTAAACCCTTAACCGACGTTTTTTAGACCTTCGGCCATAAGTTCCATAACAAAATAGATACATTGCCAAATAATCTGTAATATTGATACAACAATGGCCGCTATAGCAAAACCTTTGCCCGTTAGCTGGCCTTCGGATTCATTAATTTGTTTAATAGCCAAAATGGCAAAAACAAAAGCCGGAATAGCAGTGAGGCAGGAACAGCCGCAACTGGCTATGGAGCAGCAAATGGCAACTATGGCATAAGTAGCGATTTTGGGGCGCTGATTGGCTTCTTCATTATTCCACCTAGGCTGAGCGGCGTCACTATAATTTTCCTCGTCCTCGTCCTCGTCCTCGTCTTCATCATCATCTTCTTCATCTTCATCATCTTCAGCGTCCTCAGCGTCTTCCGATAACGGCAAAGCCGGCGCTTTATCTTCCGCTATAGCAGGCGCCGGCAATAATGCCGTAAGAGCGGCTAAATCGTCAGCACTTAAATGGCGCAGTTTCCAAGTTGTCCGCCCACCTTCCACCAAAAGAACAGTTTCCAATATGTCTTCTTGCTTTTTAAAAGAGGAAATATCGCTGAGAAGCAGCTCTTCATAAATGTCGCCGGCTAAAAAGTCTTCGGCTACAAAAACCATAGCTCCGCCAAAAACAGCCAGCAGGCCGTCACAGGCTATAGGCGGCTTTTCCAAATAGCATTCAAAAACTGCTGCCGGCAAATCACCGCCGTTTTTGCTGCGTAAACGTTCTTTCAAAAGCTCTTTAGTTGTCGAAGTAAGCATTGTACCTCCCCAAAATCTTGGCAAGAGTAGCATAAATGATTTTTTTATTCTAGTAGGCGGATTTTTTAAAATAAAAAACATACGCTGACATAAGCCAATCTCCTGCTTGCATATATCAACATTTTATGGCACAATTCGCCGGTTTTTGGCCATTGGCCATGGAGGAAAAAATGAACAAATCATCTGTGATTCGCAATATTGCTGCCGGAGCTATAATCGGCGGTCTGGCTCTAAACGGCTGTGGCGGCGGGCAAAAGAACAAAGTAAAAGCCGCACCGGAAACGGAGGTTAAAGTGCAGGAAAACGAAATAATAAAGCACGATGCGCCGGTATTTGTGGCGGGCGATATTAATAAGCGCCTAGCCAATTGGGGCCAGGTGGCCCTCGATTTTGACGATAGCGCCCTCTCCGCCAGCGATAAAAAAGTGCTCAAATTGTTGGTAGAAGCCGCTGAGGTAGCCGATGAGCTCTCCAGAAAGCAAATCGACCTGCGCATTTTGCCCCTCAAAAAAGAGATACTTGAGGGCAATTATTCGGCCGAAGCCAAGGCGCTCTTTAAGACCTATAACGCTCCCTGGGATCAGCTAACTAACGGCGAATTGGTCTTTGGTGACTTTAAACGGCGCCCCGGCGGGGAGTTTTACCCCCACGACATGAGCAAAGAGGAATTTGAAAAGTTTTTGGCCGATAATCCCGATAAGCGCGAAGCTTTTACCTCTTATTTCACTGTTATTCGCCGCGACGAAGCCGGTAAACTGGTGGCTGTGCCTTATAGCCAGGCCTATGCCGAAGATATAGCCAAAATGGCTGCTCTCTTTAAAGAGGCCGCCGAAATTACCGAACACGCCGATTTAAAGAAGTATCTTTTAAGCCGGGCCGCTGCTTTGCAAAACGATGATTATATGGAATCCGACGGCGACTGGCTACACCTTAACGAAAGTCCCATCGAGCTCACTTTCGGCCCTTATGAAGTCTATGACGATGAACTAATGAATTATAAAGCCATTTTTGAGGCTTATGTGGCCATAAAAGACCAGGAAGCATCCAGGCAACTGGCTAAAATCGGCACCATGATGGAAGAGCTGGACAAAAACTTCCCCATGAAGGAGGAGCTTAGAACTCCCATGCGCGGCCTGGGCTCCCCCATTTCGGTGGTGACCAATGTCTATTGCGGCGGCTGCGGCGGCGTGCAAACTGTAGCCTTTAACCTGCCCAACGATGAAGTGACGCGGGCCAAATTCGGCTCCAAAAAGGTGATGATGCGCAATCTGATGGATGCCA